>JBEATO010000073.1:0-11292 GCA_041161945.1 Actinomycetota bacterium | reverse complement strand
GGTTCCGGGATGCTATTTTGAATTCAACTCCAGCAGAAGTAACGCTAAAGGATGGCGTAACGAGCGTGGTTACAGGCCTTGCTGCTCATAAGAGCATTAAAGAAGGCAGAGTTGTTGAAATCAAAGAGCTCTGGGGCTAATGCATAAAATCATCCTCGATACCGATATAGGTACCGATGTCGATGATGCACTGGCTTTGGCAGTTCTATTGGGCTCAAAAGATGTTGATTTAATAGGAATAACGACTGTTTATGGTGATGCCAACCTACGTTCCACGATAGCGATGCATTTGTGTTCTTTACAGAATAGAACAATCCCAACATTTAATGGCGAGAGTAATCCCATTTCTGGTCGTGAAGTTTGGATGTCGGGATCAGAAGGAAAGAACTTCAAGGACTTAGATTCATTTACGCCTCAACCTACGTCAGCGGTTGATTTTCTTGTAAATACAGTTGTTACTCAACCTAAAGCTATTGATGTAATTGCGATTGGACCACTGACAAATATCGCACGAGCAATTCAGAGTAATCAAGATTTTGAACAGAAGGTCAAACGAGTTTGGATTATGGGAGGCGACTTCACTCAATCTAGAGTGGAACATAACTTTAAGTGTGATGTTGATGCGGCCAGAATAGTTCTAGAATCAAATATTCCAATTTCGATCTTAGACTTACCTAGCTCTCAGAAAACCATCATTCGAATGGAGGAAATCGTGCAGATCAGAAATGCTCCCGTGTTCGGAGCGCTTCTTTACTCAGAAATCATGAGTTGGATTGAGCCTAGAAATCAAGACTGGACGATTCCCCATGATCCCATCGCAGCTTTAGCTTTAATTTCACCAGAGTTTTTTGAAACTTCACCTGCTGGACATGTGACGATTGATCCAGAAGGTATGAGTTTTTGGAGCGAATCACTAACAGGAAATGTGGTGCTCTTAAATCCAGTTCAGCCAAAGTTGGCAGTTCAGAGAATGATTGAACTAATTACCAACTAGTCCAAGGCTTTGCATGGGTGTCAACAATCTCTGCTAACTGTTCTAAGCGCGGAATAGAGATTTCACGAAGTGCTTTTGGAATATCTGGTGAGCTCACAATGTCAGCCCACACCGCACGTCCTGCAAGGAAGCCACTGGCTCCACCCATTGCACACGCCTTAACTGCTTCATTAAAGAATGGTTGTTTCACACCATTTGAAAGAACAACCCACGGTGAACCGATTGCCTCTGAAATTCTGTCAGCATTTTTGGTTACAAGATTCAAATCTCCTTCACCATGGAACGGAACCTCTGCTTTGTAAAGATCTGGCTTCCAGGCTGCGGCTTCACGTGCGGCGATAATCAACTCTTCCTCACGATTAAAACTGCGAGAAGAATCTGTTGGTGGCTTAACGATAATTTCGATAATTGATGGAAGACCAGATATTTCACACAATTTGTTGAAGTCCTCAACTAGCTTGGCGCGGACATCAGGTGATTCATCATTGCGCCATAAGACTAGAAACTTAAGTCCAACGCTGCCGATATCGCGCATACGAATTGGATCAACATCTGGATCTATTGCCGTATCAGTTGCTGCGCCACCTGCAGGACCTACTAACAAATCTGCGGCAGCAATTAATCCACATCCACTGTTGAGCACTTTTTGATTGATAATCGCATCGATTCCAAACTCTTGGTCTACTAATAGTGCTGATGCAAATGGTGAAAGCTCGCGTGCAACATCGACTTTAAATTGAGTTAGTTGTGAATCAGGAACTGGGGTGCTTTGATGTGGAGCAAACATTCCGCGTAGCGCTTCTCTTTGATCTACGGCAACCATTGCTAAAGCACCTGATGGTCTTGCCAAATTAGTTAGTGGTTTTCTCATCAGTGTGCCTCCAGGTAAGCGTTGAGTTCAGAAGTAGTTGGAATCTTTGATTGGCCATCTAGACCACGACATGAAAGTGCCGCTACAGCATTTGCTCTACGCATTGCTTCCTGTAAAGGATGTCCTTGAATCAGTTGAGCTACTAGAGCTCCATGAAAAACATCTCCAGCACCTAGCGTGCTTGTTACATCGACCTTGAATCCGGGAGCTGATACCAGCCCAGTTTCAGGTGAAAAACCTGCGCTGCCAGCTGATCCTTGAGTAGCAACAACTGTGTTTCCAGCCTTCATAGAATCATTTTCTAGAGCAACGGCAAGATCAACACCTGGATAACGAAGTGCCATCTGGCGATCAGTTGGAACAAATAAGTCCACAACTATTGGATCAAAAGTTTCGACTCCGTAGCCCGCATCAAATGAAATCTGTGGTCCCTTGCCTCGAGAAATCCCCGCTTCATCTAACCGCTTCACGCCGACATGATCCACATGCACCCACTGCGCAGATGCGATTAACTTTTTCGCTGCATCATTCATGGCTGCCTGTGTTACAGGTTGGCGAGTACTAATCGCACGTGCACTGTGTTCTTTTGAAGCAACTATGACGCTTCCTGCCGTAGGCGTTGTCCCAATTGAAATACCTGAGGTATCCACACCTTCTTGCGCAAAAATACGTAAAACTTCTTTGCCATCTGCATCATCGCCAATTGTTCCAACAATTGCACTCTTTATTCCTAAGCGACTTAGTGCAACGGCAGCAACTGCAGCGGGTCCACCGCCAGCACGAATAATTTCTTCTGCTAAAACTCGTTCATCTTCGCCAGGGTATTTATCTACAAGTGCGATTGTGTCGATAGTAATGACACCAACACATACGGCTTGAACAGAACTCAATTGTTATCTTTCTTCTTTGCATCTGCCAAAGCAGTCGCACGAGCACCAGTAATGTGTTGAAATGTTAACTTTGAGGCTCGCTCTCCATCGCCACTTTCAATTGCTGCCAAAATTTCATTGTGTTCACTGCGGGAAATATCTGATCGTCCAGGAAGGCGCAGAGTTGTTTCCATAGACATCTTCATTACATCTTGCAGCACGTTTAATGTTTGATTAATGAATCGGTTGCCTGCAATGCCAACAATTGTTAAGTGAAACTTTGCATCCAACGCTTGCAGCTGGTCAAAATCAACTGGCTTGATAGCGGTAATCGTATCTATCTGATTTAAAGTAGCGCGCAGAAGACGAATATCCTCTTTTGTTGCTTTTTCTGCCGCCCACCTAGAGGCTGGTACTTCAAGAACTTCGCGGGCATCAAAGAGCTCATTGAGTCCATGAGTCTTGGTCATAACTGAAGCGCGAAGCTCTTGAGCTACGACAGGTTCTTGCACAAAAGTTCCTTGACCATGCTTTATCTGTACTAATCCCTGTGCCTGCAAAATATGAAGCGCTTCCCGCAAACTCGGACGACTTACTTCGAGTAAATCTGCAAGTTGACGCTCTGGTGGCAACTTATCCCCTGGCATCAACTTCTGAAGTTCTATTAACTCCATCAACTGAGTTGCGATGCGAGCAGCCCTTTGTGGAGCTAACGGTGTAACTGCACTCATCATTAGCCCTTTACTGCGCCAGCAGTAATTCCAGCAATAAATGACTTCTGGAAGAACAAATACATAATAACCATCGGTATTGATGCCACGAAGATTGCCGTGAACAACATACTGAAGCTAGAGAAATACTCACCTCTGTAGTCAATCAAAATCAATGGAAGTGTTTTCTTGCTCAGCTCGCTGATGAGCATCAGTGGATATAGCAAGTCGTTCCAACAAATAACAAACAGGAAGATTCCTGTTGCTCCCATGGCTGGTCGACACAGTGGAAGTGCAACAGATCTAAAGACTCTCCAGTGTCCCGCTCCATCGATACTGGCTGCTTCGAACATTTCCTTTGACAGATCCTTAAAGAATGCGCTCAAAATAAATATTGAAATAGGCAGAGTTAAAGCGATATTTACCAAAACTAACCCAATGAGTGAATTGTTTAAGTGCAACTTCACAAAAAGTACATAGATTGGAATGATGTTTACTTGACCAGGGATTGCAAGACCAAGGGTAAACAAGAAGAACAACACCTTGCCTGAAATAGTTACCGACCTTGCGATTGCATAGGCTGCCATGCTGGCCAAGATCAATGTGATGAATACTGAAGAAACTGACACGATAACGCTGTTCTTAAAGGGGATGAATAATCCTCCAGAATCAAAGAGCGTGCGGAAATTATCTAAAGTCCAAGTCTTTGGCAGTGCTAAAGGTGTCGAATAAATTTCAGCATCAGTTTTAAATGATCCTAAAACAACGATAGAACATGGGATCAGAACGATAAAAGCGAAGGCTGTTAGTAAGAAATTCTTTGTGGATTTATAAACCATTATTTATCCCCATAATTCACTCGCAAGGTTCGTCTTTGTAGCCATGTAATAAGTAGAACCATAATTACAAGTAAAACTGATTGTGCTGATGCATATCCAAATTTGTAACTTGCAAATGCAGTGTTATAGATCAATGTAACTAATACATCAGAGGCGTTATTAGGACCACCTTGGGTCATGGCATAAACCAAATCGAAGGCCCTAAAGCTTTGAATAGTTGTATACGCGACCACAACTGCTGTAGTTGGGAGGGCCATTGGCCAAGTAATGCTCTTAAATTGCTGCCAGCGAGATGCGCCATCAACTTCTGCGGCTTCATAGAGCTCTGCCGGGATTTGTTGCAAACCAGCGACGTAAATTACAACCATTTGTCCGGTGTGAAACCACACTTGGGTTATAGCGATAGCATAAAGCGCATATCGCCCATCACCGAGCCAATTGACTCCGGGATCGTTCATGATTCCGATCCTCTTTGCGGTCGCGTTGATTAATCCATAGTTTGGGTTATATAAGAAAAGCCAAATGAGTCCGACCGATACAGAGGACAAAATAGTAGGGAAGAAATAAACAACTCGAAGGAAAATTGTTGTTTTTGTGTTCTTCAATAAGAATGTGGCGAACAAAAGTGAGAATGAAGTCTGTAGAACTACGACAACTAATGCAAAGCGAAAGTTGTTACCCAATACTTTAAGAAAAAGATCATCATTAGTTGCGAGATAAGTGAAATTTCTAGCACCAATAAATTCAGGCGGAAGAACACCATCCCAACGCTTTGTTGAATTCCAAAGATTTGAAACCGATGGGTATAGATACAAAAATGAGTAAATAGCGAAAGCTGGTAGAGCCATAAGAACCAAAACTTTGGAATCAAAGAATTTTGGCTTTTTCTTTTTAGGTAGGCCAGTTCCAGCCCTACCGCTAGGTGCGGTAGGGCTGGCCTGGTTATTAACTACTGTGCTAATTAGGCACCTAGTCCTTGCTTGATGATCTTAGAAGTGTCAGTCAGTGTCTTTGTGATATCGGCACCACCAACAATTGCGATCAATGCATCTTCTAGCTTGTCACGTACTACACCTTGATTTAGGAACAAGAAGCGTGGAGCTAGAAGTAGCTTCTTACCCATGATGTCTGATGTATTCAATAGATCAACGTTTGCGGAGTAATCCACATTGATCACTGATACGTGCTGAGAAGTTCCAACTGCGTATTCCTGTGCAATTGGTGCTGTTGCCAAGAATGAGATGAATGAGTTAGCAATCTTCTGATCTGTTGAAGACGACTTAGCATTCACGCTCAAGATGAAGGTGTTGTTTGTAATTCCTTCATAGTAAGGCTTTGCATCAGTTGTGATGAGACCCATGATCTTCATCTTTCCGGCCATTGCTGGATTAAGCTTTGTAACTGAGCTCATACCGAATGTTCCAGTTGGATAAATAGCTGCCTTACCTGCTGCAAAATCTGCAGGTGCAACAGTGTCGGTGTAACCAGTTGCATTTGCAGGGAAGCATCCAGCGTCAGCCATTTGCTTGTACTGCTTTGCAATTCCAGTAAACCAATCACCTGTTAGATCAGCGCGACCCTTATCGATGTCAGTTGCGTTCTTCAAAACTGTTGCATATGGAGCAGAGTTCATCATGAAAGCATTGAGGATCTGACCTGCGTTACCGCGGGTTCCGCCTGGCCATGCAAATGGAATAAATCCAGCAGCCTTGGCAGTCTTACAGAATGCAAGTGTCTGGCTCCAAGTTGTTGGAACCTTCCAACCCTGCTTCTGGAATAGTTCTGCGTTGTAAATTGGGTTGTTGAATAGTGACTGATATGGAAGACCAAAGACCTTGCCATCAACAGTTCCTGGCTGTAACGCACTCTGGATGAAGTTTTGCTGTGCGTAACGCTGAGTAGAAAGATCCTTCAGCAGGCCAGCCTTGTAGAAGTTATCGAATTGTCCGCCACGCATTGTCACAAATGCTGCAGCCTTTGGATTTGCGCTGATCTTTGTGAGTGCAAGGTTTCCATAGTCACCTGAAGTCATGATGACTTGGTTGACCTTGGTTCCTGGGTACTTTGATTCGTACTTGTCGATGATGCTCTGTAGAACTACCTTGTCTTCTCCACGCCAGTGGTGGAACTCAATTGTTCCCTTTGGTGGAGTAAGTGCTGCAACTGGAGCTGCCTTTGATGAACCTAGGCGTACGCGCTGCCAAGTTAGCTTTCCATTTGAGCCTTCAGCGCAAATGAGTGATGTTGTTTTTTGACCAGTGCTTACACCTTCTGTTGTACAACGCTTGCCGAATGTTGGAACTTCGGCTGAGTTTGCAACCGCAAGTGGAGTAATAACAAGTGCCGCAGCAACTGTTGCAACTACACCAGCACGGAGTGAAGCAAAGGCTTTATGTCCTTTAGTTTTCATTTTTATCCTTGCTATAGAGGGTTTGTTGTTGTTTACCATTCTGTGAGGGGTATCCCTAACTTTTTTGCCAATTGACGAATACCTGGTCGCACATCGATCCATGAAATGACCAAGTGGTGCGGATATCCGCCAGTGACGATTCCGTTCACTAAAGCAGCTGCATCAGGTTCAGTGATGACAGTTGCTGTATTGCCTTGGAAGTGATTGGGAGCAGGGATTGATTCCCCTCGGCTCACAACCATGCGTAAACCCGTGCTATTGCTCGGATCTACATCCCGATCAATGCGAAACAGTGTTACTGCTCCGGTCTTGAGCGGAAAATTACCTGCAACGCCTAGTTTGCGATTGCAGTGAGTTGATTGGGTGGCATTAGTTGGATCTGCCGCAAGTTTTGTTGCAGCCGAACCGCAGTGCCATAAGCGAACTAAACCTTGTGAAGCATCAAGATCAACGATGTCAACCAAGTAGTTTTCATCCGATCCCAGTGATTCACAAACCATCATTGTTACGGCGCCTAAAACATCGCGCTCACACGTTGTGACAGTTCCACGGTCTGAAAGGCGACCCAGAGATGAACAAATGCAGGCACCTAAATCAGTTGGAAACTCTGGCCAGCAGCGAATTGCGATTGCGTCCAAAACTTCTTCTTTGCGCCACTCATCCAGCGCGACTTCTACGCCATAAACCTTCTTTGCTTCTTCCACATTAACTGCAGCCAATGATGGCTGAGCAGCAACTGCGTTGGCATAGGCGAGTTCACGAGCCTCTTGCTGAACTTCTGAAATTCTGCCAAAAGCATCATTGATTGTTATCTGGCGAATATCTAAACCGAAAGTTGAAAATATCTGTTTTGCATCATAAACACATGGTGTGAATCCAATTGGTGCGTCTCCAACTGCGCCAATCTTTTTGCCACGCAGCCAGTCCAAAGCCTTTTGTGCATCTGCTTCAGATCCCAACTCACCGGTGATTGATTTTGGAGAAGATGCTTCAGGAAGTTTTCCTGCGAGCGCATCTTTAATTGCAGCGCGCAATTGTGGTTCATCTGCGTTGCCATGAATGTGGCGAATAGATTGTCCGGCGTTCATTAATGCATGAGCTGCAAGGTTTACACCACACATTGAATTTAACTTAAGTCGATCACCAACGGCTCCAGGTTCGCGCATAGACCAACCAAGAACTGGGCCTTTAACTTTTCCAAGCAGTTCAACTGCAGGAGAAGCATCTGAGAATGAGGCCATAAACAAGATATGTAGGTCAGCGTGTGGAAGTTGAACTGCTGCAACATCCTCCACTGTCATTACTAACTCAGATGGTCCGACCACAGTGGCACCAAGCTCGGTGAGTAATGCTCGTGCGCTATCGAAATTTGCTTGAGCACATGCCAGGTCAAAGGTTGGGCGCGCGAGTGCGACGAGAGCAACGGTGCTCATTAAACCTCCAGTGGTAAGACCTCTTGGCAGAGCGTGCCACTGGAGTGTGTGCGAGTCAATGCCAGAATCGCAGTTTTGCGCCTTGTTATAGGACTGTGATGATTTTTAATGGGTGAGTAAAAATGGTCTGGTCCGACCATTGACCTCAAAAGAGGGCCAATCAGGGTCCATCGAGAGGATTTTCACGCCTGAGTTCGTGGCAAGAATGGTGTCTTCGGCTTTAAAGCCTTTACCCGTTGGATTCCATGCGATCGGCTGATTATTGGCAATCAAGCGGGCATTGCCCGTATTAGCTGGCCAGTCTCGAGGCAAGTACCCGGTTGGTCCACCTTGATGATGTTTAGTCCATTCATCAGAATCAAAACCATTGGCTGGATAGGCAGCTATGGCTGCATTAATCGGATCAGAAAATGCTTTACCCACCATAGTTGCATCCAACATCGCAGCTTCTACTTTAAAAATTGAATCATAGTCATTTGCCATCGCATCTGTAATCGGTTCAAAACTAACAATACGTGTAACAGATGTAATCAAGCCCTTGCGCTTTGCACAAATAGATGCAGATACTCGATTTCCAACCACAGCATCTGTTGGAAGTGGATGTCTAAATTTATGCACGCGGTCTTGGCCTGCAACTCCTAGGAAGGCAATCTCTAGATCTGCTTGCCACAATGCATGAGTAATCAATCCAGCAACATCTATTTCGCGATCACTACTTTCAACTTGCTTCATTGCACTTCCTAAAGCGACAGCCGCATCTGTGCAAATCTGTTTAAAGCGCTCAACATCTGATTCAATTAACGAGGCTCGAATAATCTCAATCTCTGTTCCTAAATCAATTCGATCTGCTCCTGGTTGATCACTACCAACTTTTGCTCCTGTTGGAAGCTGTGGATCACGACCTTCTGACCACTTAATAGTTTTAACACTGACTTCACTTGGAAGTTCTTCTGCAATTAACCGTGGTGCTTCAACAACATTGGTAACTGCTGTGGCTGAATCATGAGTAATAATGAGATCAAAACACGCTGCGTCGATAGTTGTTGGCACATGGGCACGACCTGCTATTGCCCATGCCAGGTTGGGATTGCGGCGCAATACAAAGGCATCAAGACCTTTCGCTTTCATAAGATCGCGAATTGGCTGAATTCGTTGATTAAATGCGCTCATGGAATTAAGTCTATTCCCCATTGTTCTTTAACTACTTCAAATGCAGGCGGAACAGAAGATTCAAATTGCACTGCACTTGCCGCCCATTTCGCTGCAATCTCAAGTGATTGGGTTGTACTGAGTTCATGGGCCATCCCGGCTAAATACCCCGCAATAAATGCATCACCCGCTCCGGTTGTGTCCTTAACTTCGACTTTAAAAGCTGGCTGTCGGATTTCACTTCCACTGCCATAGAGAACAGCTCCCTGCATTCCATCGGTTATGACAATTGATGTGAATCGGTCAAGGTGAACAACTGGATTTATCGCGGCTGGTAAATCATTGCGTGATCCAATGGCTAAATCTGCATATGTCACTGAGGAGTCGGCTAAGGCACCAGCTCCTACAACTGTGAAACATCCGGCAGTTTTAGCTCGCAGGAGATCTGCCAGGAACTCTTCCCGCCACAAAATAAAGGCAACAATCTCACCGGCTTTAAATGGAACTCTATCCATTCGAAGCTCTCGCAGATGGGGAGTTGTCATAGAAATAATTGTGCGCTCTGATTTTTCATCTACCAAAACTAATGCGTGGTTGGTTTTATCGTCGAAGTGACTGATTACCAAATCTTTAATTTGGCTTTGCTCTAAGACTTTTTGGAGCTTCTTGCCAATTTCATCATTACCGAGATAACTCACAAACCCAGTTTCAACAGATGCAGTACAAAGCCCAAGAGCAACATTTGCTGAAGTGCCGCCAGTTCGTTCTTCAGTTCGAACTGAGTTCATAAACGATCCTGGTGTAGGAAAATTAGAAAGATAGACAACGGTATCTAGAGCGATTGGACCCTGCACCCAAACTTTCTTAGCCATGAACCTGCTCCAGCATCTGTGTGCATTCCCGAAGATCGTCTTCTATCTCTGACCACTGAACATCATTTAACCAAGGAATGGAATAGAAGTCCGCCTTTTCGGGCCAGCGTGCAGCAAACAGAGCACCAGCCAATGCTGCAACTGTGTCTGTATCTCCGCCTAAAGAGCATGCTATGGCAAATGCATCAGCGCAGTTATTCGCCTTTTTTACAACCCATACCACTGCCTGCAAAGTTTCAAGGGGATCAAGTGAAATTCCACCAGTTGGTGGAACCCAATCAGAATAATCTGGAAACTCTTCGCCAGCAAATAGTCCTGCCGCGATTTGTGCACACTCAATCGCTTTCTGGGATTTATGTGTTACCTCAACTAAAGCCTTAATCCATTCATCCCGATTATCTTTAATAAATAACCCACATAGAGCGGTACGCATAATTGCACCGTTTGTTTCTCCAATTACGCCACGTTCTCCAACTATTACCTCAAGGCCAAGTGCAGTGCGAGTTGTTGGTCCCAAGCCGCGTAATCGCGGAATTGCAGCTCGTAATTCTTCTAGAAATAACGTGGCGGCATCGGCAGGAGTTCTTTGATTAAGGGATTTAATTGTCAGAATAGAAAGCAATGTGTCGTCACTTACTCCACCAAATGGCCAACCTTCTTTGGATAACAAAACCTGTGGGATTTCTTTTGGGGCTTCATGGAGAAATTCGTAATACACACCAAAGGCGTCTCCTGCTGCATAAGCAAGCAGTGGAACAGCTGCCTTCGGTAGTGAAATCACTACAGCCTTCCAGCCTGGTGCACGCGCTTTAAGAACTCCTGCGTCTTTGGGTTCTTAGGAGCATGCAAAACATCTTCGGCAGAGCCTCTTTCTAGGATGTTTCCAGACTCCAAGAAACAAACCTCATCAGCAACTTGAGTTGCAAAGCCCATTTCATGTGTTGCCAGCACCATTGTCATTCCATCGGACTTTAAATCACGCACAATACTCGACACCTCATTAACCAAAACCGGATCAAGAGCAGATGTAATCTCATCGAGCAATAGCAGACGTGGGTTAAGTGCAAGTGAGCGAATGATTGCAACTCGTTGTTGCTGTCCTCCACTTAAGCGATCTGGATATTGATCAGCTTTATCTGCTAAAT
>JBEATO010000050.1:0-11645 GCA_041161945.1 Actinomycetota bacterium | reverse complement strand
AATACTGTTCAAGAAACCATTGCAAGCGCAGCGCTGCTGCCTTTAAATCTGTTTCTGGATACATCGGACGCAAAATCGGATCCACGGCCACCTGGGCATAGAACTGTGAAACTAAATCGGTAAAGAAAGCTTCTCCGCCTATTTCCTCATAAAACGAACTCATGAGCTAAGGCTAGCCATCTCTGTACCTTTAGTTTTCAATCTTCATTATCTTTCTTGCCGCTAGTGCTAATGCGATTACTGGAAGTGCTGCAAACAAACATAGCCAGCCATAACTGAGCGTTCCAATGATCACACCGGCAATTGCTCCCCCACCGGCTCCCGCTAAGTTCATTACTAGATCACTTGCCCCTTGGGATGCTGGACGCATTTCAACTGAGACTGATTCAGATAAATAGGCAGAGCCTGCAATAAGTGTGCAGGACCAACCCAGGCCAAGTAAGAACAAACCAATTCCAAGTTTTACTGCATCATCTGCTTCAGCAGTGCCAGATACCAACGTTGAAAGCAACAAGATTGTTATGCCAATTTGGATAACCCGCACCCGCCCAAGGCGATCACTGAGCGAGCCAACAATGGGTGAAAATGCATACATTCCCAAAACGTGCACGCTAATAACAAAGCCAATGATTTGCAGTGAAACATCAACATGCTTCATGTGAATAGGAGTCATCACCATCACTGACACCATTGCCACATGACCAATTGCAATAGCGCTAATAGCAAAGAGTGCTTTTGGGTTAGAGCGAATATGAGTAAGTGCGGCCTTAGTCGAACCCTTATGTTGCTTAACCTTGGCCTGTTTTTCAGCTAACAAATATGGATCTGGACGTAGGAAAAGCTGAATAACAACAGTTGCAAAAATCAATGTGATGGCAGAAATAATGTATGGACCAACAAGTGCTGGCAGATTGAAATATTCGGCTAAGCGTCCTGCGGGATCCATCAAGTTAGGACCAGCAACTGCGCCGATAGTTGATCCCCAAACAACAAATGAGAGTTGTTTTGCACGGGTTTCATCGGTTGCTAAATCAATAGCGGCAAAGCGGGCCTGATATCCAGATGCAGCTGCTGAACCAACTAAGAAGGTTCCAAGCAACATGAAAAAGATATTCTTCTGTGCTCCGCCAACAACTGCGCTGATGGAACCAACAACGCCGGCAACATAGCCAACAGAGAGTGAAAGCCGGCGACCACCACGAGCAGTTAAACGTGCAAGGGGTAGGGCCATGGCGGCTGCGCCTAGAACAGAGAAAGTTTGCGCAAGACCAGCCAGCGTTTCAGAATTTGTAATGGATGAAACAAGTAATGAGCCTGCTGCAACGGTGCCTGCAACGCCAATGCCATTTAAGACTTGGGCAGTTGCAAGAGTTCGAACTACTCTCTTTTGCAGCGCTGTATTTGGCATTAAGAAACTAGTCTGACCCAAACAGCAGTATCAGTTGGCAATGTGTGACCACTTACTGGTCCACTTGAAACTAATACCTGTGAGTTAGATGGAAGTTCAATAGGTGCACCAAAGTTGACATAGCAAGCGAAATCTCCAGGGCGCTCAAATGCAACGACATCAGCGCCAGCTTCAATCCACTCCATTGGTCCATCACCTAAGCCTTCTTCGCCTTTGCGAATCGCTAAAGCTTTGCGATACATAGTCAACGTTGATCCTTCAACACCATCTTGTGTATCAACTGCGTATTTGCCCCACCATGGCGATTGTGGCAACCACGCCTGCTCTGGCTTAAGAGATGCGTTAGTTGAGAAACCAAAAGCACCAGCTGGATTAGAAGTCCATGGCATTGGAACACGGCAACCATCACGACCGCGATCTGAATAACCACTCATCTTCCAACGTGGATCAGTTAAGCGATCCTCTGGAATATCACGCACTTCAGGAACCGCTAACTCTTCACCTTGATACAAATATGTTCCACCAGGCAAAGCAAGAGTCATGAGCGCTGCGCTTCGAGCACGCAATGTGCCACGAGCAATGTTGAGCTTCTTAGGATCTCCTTGGCGTGAAAGGGTTGTATCACCGTGATTGGTAAGTCCGAGATCTAGGCGATCAACTGAGCGCACAACATCGTGATTGTTAAATACCCATGAAGTAGGTGCTCCCACTTCCTCTAATGCATCAATTGAGTTATTAATCTTTGTCTTAATCTCTTTGGCATCCCAGAGCGTTGTTAACATTTCAAAGTTAAAAGAGTTCTGTAGTTCATCTGATCGCACATAACGTGCAATGCGCTCTGATGGACTTACCCATGCCTCAGCAACTGCCATGCGATCTCCTGGGTATGAATCAAGGATTTTGCGCCAAGCACGATATATATCGTGCACGCCTTCTTGATCCCAGAAAGGTTTGTGTTCTGTGCCCAGCATTGATGCCGCTGGATCTTTTCTAATATCCGGTAATCCTGCTTCTTTAAACATTCCATGGGCAACATCGATACGAAATCCTGCAACACCGCGATCTAGCCAGAACTTTAAAACATCTTCTAAGTGCGCAACTACTTCTGGGTTCTCCCAGTTAAGGTCAGGTTGTTCAACAGCAAAAAGATGTAAATACCACTGGCCTGCTTTTCCATCGGCTTCAATCACACGCTCCCATGCACAACCGCCAAAGACAGCTTCCCAGTTATTAGGTGGCAAATCTCCATTAGGGCCTTTGCCGTCGCGGAACATATAACGATTGCGCTCTGGTGAACCAGGACCTGCCTTTAACGCCGCCTGAAACCATTTGTGATCACTTGATGTGTGGTTAGGAACAATGTCAACGATTAACTTAATACCTAAATCATTTGCTTCTTTAATCAGCTGCTCTGCTTGGGCAAGAGTTCCGTAATCAGGTTCGATATCCATATAGTCAGAGACGTCATAACCGTGATCATGTTGAGGCGATGGATACCAAGGTGAAATCCAAATCGCATCGATACCTAGCTCTTTTAAATATGGAAGTCGTGAACGAATACCTTCCACATCGCCAATTCCATCGCCATTTGAATCAGCATATGAGCGTGGATAAATCTGGTAGGTAACTGCATCACGCCACCACGGACGCTCTTTACGAGATGCTAAAGGCGACATTATTTCTCCGTCTCAAGGTATTTTGTTAAAAATGCGCGTTGCTCATCACCGATTGATTGGGATTTCTTTGTGCTCATATCCACGGTGACTTGAACTGTTTTTACTCGTGCCACGAGCTCGCCTTTCATTTTGAGCTCATAGGTCATTGTGAAAGAAGAGTTACCAATCGCGCTGACCCATAGTTCAATATCTAAGAAAGTATCGCCATCATAAATAGGTGCAATGAAATCAACTTCAGCACGGGCCACAACCATCTCTAAAATGCCTGACCAAGCAAAGCGGGCTTCTTGGGCATACGTTAAATAAACAGCGTTATTAACATGACCAAAAGCATCTAGATCATCCCAGCGGACATATTGCTTACTTTGATATCGCATTTAACGGGTCAACTTTCTATATGTGACGCGGTGTGGACGTGCCGCATCAGCTCCTAATCTTTGAATCTTATTTGCTTCATAGGATTCGAAGTTTCCTTCAAACCAGAACCATTTTGAATCACCCTCATAGGCCAAGATGTGTGTAGCTACGCGGTCAAGGAACCAACGATCGTGGGAAATAACCACGGCGCAACCAGGAAACTCAAGGAGAGCGTTTTCTAGTGAACCCAACGTTTCAACATCTAAATCATTTGTTGGCTCATCGAGGAGTAACAAGTTTCCTCCTTGTTTAAGTGTTAGCGCTAAGTTCAAACGGTTGCGCTCACCACCAGATAAAATTCCCGTTGGCTTTTGTTGATCTGGGCCCTTAAAGCCAAAGCAAGAAACATAGGCACGAGAAGGCATTTCAACTTGGCCGACCTTAATGAAATCAAGACCATCAGAGACAACTTCCCAGAGAGTTTTCTTAGGATCTAGTCCACCACGTGACTGATCGACGTAGGAAATCTTTACAGTTTCGCCAATTTTTACTGTTCCAGAATCTGGAGTTTCAAGACCGAGCAAAGTCTTGAACAGAGTTGTTTTACCCGCACCATTTGGTCCAATTACTCCCACAATTCCATTGCGCGGCAATGTGAAGGAAAGTCCATCGATAAGAACGCGATCACCAAAGCCCTTAGTCAGATTCTCTACTTCAATAACAACATTACCCAGACGTGGTCCAGGTGGAATTTGAATCTCTTCAAAGTCGAGTTTGCGCATCTTGTCAGCTTCAGCTGCCATCTCTTCATAACGGGCAAGACGGGCCTTAGATTTAACTTGGCGGCCTTTAGCGTTCTGGCGCACCCACTCAAGCTCTTCTGTTAAACGCTTTGCGCGCTTGGCATCTTTTTGGCCTTCAACCTTTAAACGCGCTGACTTTGTTTCAAGGTAGGTGGTGTAGTTACCTTCATAAGGATAAGCACGACCACGGTCGAGTTCTAGAATCCATTGCGCAACGTTGTCCAAGAAATATCTATCGTGCGTGATCGCAACAACTGCGCCAGCATATTTATTTAAATGTTGCTCAAGCCATAGAACTGATTCAGCATCTAAGTGGTTCGTTGGCTCATCAAGAAGTAATAGATCTGGGGCTTGCAATAACAGCTTGCAGAGTGCCACGCGGCGCTTTTCACCACCGGATAAAACTGAAACATCAGCATCTGCCGGTGGGCAACGCAGAGCGTCCATTGCTTGTTCTAACTGTGAATCTAACTCCCATGCATTGCGGTGATCGAGTTGTTCTTGCAGCTCGCCCATCTCAGCCAATAACTTGTCATAGTCAGCATCTGGGCTAGACATCTCATCGCTAATTGCATTGAAGCGATCGAGCATTGCAACTGTTTCTGCCACGCCCTCTTTAACGTTATCAATAACATTTTTAGACTCATTGAGCTGTGGCTCTTGAAGCAAGATTCCAACGGTGTAACCGGGAGTTAAATATGCCTCGCCATTTGAAGGTTGCTGTAGTCCGGCCATGATCTGTAGAACTGTGGACTTACCGGCACCGTTAGGTCCGACCACACCGATCTTGGCGCCTGGATAAAACATAATCGTGACGTCATCAAGGATGACCTTGTCACCATGCGCTTTACGCGCTTTCTTCATCGTATAAATGAACTCAGCCATGGAATGAAACCTTAGTGGTAGCGACGGGTAGACTATGCATTACGACCCTCCTACAAGCGCCTGTAGCTCAGTCGGATAGAGCACCCGCCTTCTAAGCGGGTTGTCGCAGGTTCGATTCCTGCCAGGCGCGCAGCAGTGTTAAAAACATAAAAGAACCCAGGGCTACCCTCGCGGCCCTGGGTTCTTTTATTTATTTATTGAGTTTTTAGATTACTTGTTCGCTCGAGCGAGTAGTTCTTTCGCCTTTGCAAGGAATGTGCCCTCGATAGCGATGAAACCACTTGGGGCTGCAGCTGTTGCACACTCTGGTGACAAGAAGTACTCAGCGAGTTCTTTAACGGCTGTTCCCTTTGTCTTGTCTTCATATGAAGTCTCTAGCAACATGTAGCTGATAACTCCAATTGGGTAAGCACCTGCAACCTTTGTGTTGTAGTCAAAAGTAACGATTCCATCAGCAGCTTGCTTAGCCTCACCAAGGAAGGCTGATGTTGCGGCTGAATCTGGGTATGTGAAGTTACCTGATGCGTTACCAACGTATGCAGCACGAAGACCAAATGATGTTCCCCATTGCTTTTCTGCATATGTGATTGAGTATGGAGACTTCGCAGCAAGTGTTGCTACACCCTGTGAACCGTTTGCACCAACAATACGACCGATGTTTGAAGTGTCGTTGATGTTTCCTGGGAACGCAGTTGTAAATGCATCGTTAGCTGGCTTTGTCCAAACTGTTGGAGCCACACCATTCATGAAGCGTGTGAAGTTGTTTGAAGTTCCTGAAGTGTCTGAACGGAAAACAACCTTGATTGGCTTGTTAGGAAGTGTGTAGTAAATGTTCTTTGAAGAATTACGAAGAACAATTGGCTTACCACTCTTATCTACAGCAACGTTTCCTGAAGCAGTCTTCTTGTAAACAACTGTCTTTACAGAGCGATTGTTATCAGCAACGATCTCTGGATCATTCCACTTTGTGATTTGACCAGCGAAAATCTTTGCAACTGTAGCTGAAGAAAGGTAGATGTCCTTCTTTGCAGGTAGGTTAACTAGAACTGCAATTGGAGCGGCAACGATTGGTGCATGGAAAATTGTTGAGCGCTTCTTAGCACCTGTGTGTGCTGAATCTGAAAACCAAAAGTCTCCGATTTTATTATCGGAGTTGTTCTTGCCTGTTCCTGATCCGGTTGATGTGTAAACAAATGAGTGACCGGACTTCTTAGCAAAGCCTGCTTTGCAAGCTTCTACTAGAGGAACCACAAATGATGCACCTGAGCCCGCTAGATCAACAGCGTGTGCTGGTTGTGCAGATGAAACTGCGATTACTGCGGCAATGGCAAGTGCCTTTGCCTTCATTGAAAACTTCATTAAATACCTTTCGTAGGAGGGTAAGACGTTTACGAAAGGAAAACTACTTAAGAAAAGTTAATCTAAGGCAAGGTGTTGGTGAACAAAAGCCTTACCTTAAGTGAACAACAGGTGTCAGCCGAAGCGGCCTGTGACGTAGTCCTCGGTGCGCTTATCGGTTGGAGAAGAGAAGATCTTGCTCGTTGGAGCGGTCTCAATCATTACTCCTGGGCCACCATCTGAAAGGAAGAAAGCTGTGTAGTCAGCTACGCGAGCGGCTTGCTGCATATTGTGAGTAACAATGACGATCGTCATTGATTTAGCCAACTCTGAGATTGTCTGTTCAATTCTAAATGTAGATCCTGGGTCAAGGGCTGAGCATGGCTCATCCATCAAAAGAACTTGTGGCTCTACGGCCAAAGCGCGTGCAATACATAGGCGTTGTTGCTGTCCACCAGAGAGTGCGCCTCCGTGCTCGCCTAAGCGATCTTTAACTTCACTCCATAGACCTGCACGTTGCAGACATGACTCGAGAAGCTCATCTGTGTTGCTTCTCTTGAGTTGAGCAAGCTTGAGTCCAGACAAAACATTTTCACCGATAGTCATAGATGGAAATGGGTTTGGCTTCTGGAAAACCATGCCAACGCGAAGGCGAATCTTTGTAACATCGGTACCGGGTGCATAAATATCTTTGCCATCGAGTAGAACTTCACCAGCAAGTGCTGCCGTTGGGATGAATTCATGCATACGGTTAAGTGTTCGCAAATACGTTGATTTTCCGCAGCCTGAAGGACCAATTAACGCGGTAACAGTGCCGGCAGCAAAATCCAATGAAATATCTGAGAGCACATGCTTAGTACCAAACCAGGCGTGAACTCCCCGTGTCTCAAGACCCGTACCAAGAAGGTTGGTTCCTGGGACTCGCTGCTCACGATTGCCTGCAACTGATGCAAGTGATGATGGCTTGGTTGTCTGCATTTTTTTCTCCATATTGTTATCGTTATTTGAATTCTCAGTCACTGTCATCTCACACTGCCCTTCTATCGCTTAAGTAACGGGCAAGTCCGAAGAGAACCACAATCAGGATGAGCAAGATCAGCATTCCGCCCCACGCTCTTGCATATGCCTCTTCTGTTCCACCTGTCAGGAAAGCTTTCCAAATATAAAACGGCAGCGATCCCATTGGCCCTGACATCGGATTGAAGTTAAGTGCATCTGCTCCGCCTGATACAAGAAGGATGGGAGCTGTTTCTCCGATAATGCGAGCAATTCCAAGGATTACCGCAGTAACCAATCCGCTTTTAGCGGCAGGCACTACCACGCCCGAAACTGTGCGCCACTGAGTAGCTCCCAGTGCCACGCCAGCTTCACGAAGCTCATTTGGAATTAAAAGAAGCATCTCTTCAGCTGTTCGCGCAATTGTTGGAATCATCAAGATACTTAAAGCTAGCGAGCCCATTAATCCAGTTAACTCTTGCGTCACCGGAATAACCAAAATCGAGAGAATAAATAAGCCAGCAACAATTGATGGAACACCGCTCATTGCTTGAACAAGAAACTTAATCGGGCGAGCTAATTTTCCACGGATCTCGGTTAGGTAAAGCGCGGTGAGAAGACCGATGGGGAAACTAATGATGAGCGCGCCGCCCACCATAAGGATGGTTCCAACTAATGCATGTAAAAGTCCACCTGCCTGAACTGGATCATTAACAGAGGCCAGTGTCATGTCATTGGTAAACATTCCAAAGTGGATCCCCTTGTAACCCTTGAGCACCACGGTTGAAACAATGCTCACAATTGGAATCAAAGTCATAGTCATCGCAAGAAGTGCAAAACTGCTCAGTAGTGAATCCTTTGCAGCTGCTAAATCACGAAGTCGCAGTTGTTGCACAAAAATCAAAAGGCTTGCAAAGAAAAAGTATGCGGCAGCAAAACCTAGCTTGCCGCTGAGCCCAGTAAGTTCTATAGCCCCACCTGCAAGTACGCCAGCTAGAGCTAATAGTGAAGCTGTAGCCATTCGCTGGGCCATTGATGTGCCCCAAGGTGTTTGAGGTTTTGGAATAGTAGTTTGAGTCATCGTCCCTTTTTCCCAAAAGAATTGATAAGCACGTCAGAAATAGCGTTGACCGTCAATGTAAGAAGGAATAAAACAAGGCCTGCTGCCATGAGTGCATTAACCTCGTCTGGACCTGCTTCGCCAAACTTTAGAAGAATAAGTGATGCAACGTTTCCGCCAGCACCGAAAAGAACCTGCCAGTTGACCTGATAAACAACGTTGAGAACTGTGTAAACGGCAACTGTTTCACCCATCGCACGTCCAAGACCAAGCATTGCACCGCCCACGACACCGCCACGGCCATAAGGAATTACAACGGCGCGAATCATTGCAAGTTTGGATGCACCTAATGCATATGCAGCTTGCACGCGATCCAATGGTGTTTGATCAAATATCTCTCGCGAAATCGCTGTAACAATTGGAATAATCATGATGGCAAGAACTAACCCTGCAATAAATGGCGAGCGCTCAAAAATTGGCGCAGGAACATCAAAGATTGGTATAAAACCTAAGTACTTGTTGAGAAGTTTTGCCCAGTACTCAGCGCTACCCATCAAAACGATGAAGCCCCAAAAACCAAATAGAAGTGATGGGAAGGCTGCCATAAGATCGACTAAAGAAATTAGAAGCTTCTTCACCGGTCCACGTGCATAGAAGGTCAAATACAAAGCACTCAAGACTGCGATTGGAACTCCGACAATGACGGCGATGAAAGCAGATAAGAATGTTCCGATAAGCATTGCGCCAAGTCCGAATGTACTTTCAGCAACCTTTCCCTCGGCATCTTGTAAAACTTCCCACTTAGATTCAGTTATGAAAGAAAACTTCTCAACTTGCAAAACACTTATGCCTTTGAGTGATAAGAACAGCGCAATCAACCCAAGGATGACCAAAGATGTCATTCCACCAACAGTGACAACTGCGCGGAAAATTTGATCTGAGCGTCGCGGCTGGGTCGTGATCACGCGCGGGGCAGGGATATCTGCCGACCTGTTTTCAAGCAATGTCATGGTGGGAATCTTGTCCCTATTCAGGATTCTTTACATAAACCGAAGATGTCTAGAAGGTTAACAAAAGGTGAAATGAGCCCTTTCCCCTTAAGGTTGCCCATATGGCCAACGAACAAGCAAACCTAATCTGGATCGACTGCGAGATGACCGGACTTTCCCTGGAAAAGGATGTCCTGGTCGAAATCGCCGTCCTGGTCACCGACTCAGAATTAAACGTCATTGGTGATGGTGTAGATGTGGTGATTAAGGCCAGCGCTGAGGCGTTAGCTGGCATGAATGAGTTTGTAACGCAGATGCACACCACCTCTGGATTAATCACAGAGATACCAAATGGTGTTTCAGTATCAGAGGCTGAAGATGCGATTATTAAATATCTAGAGAGTGCAAACACTATGCCTGGAAAATCACCGCTGGCAGGTAACTCAGTCTCTGTTGATCGCTCCTTTATTGCACGCGATATGCCGCGCCTTAATGATTACCTGCACTATCGCACCATCGATGTCTCATCTATTAAAGAACTGACCCGCCGCTGGTATCCCAAGGCCTACTTCAACGCCCCGGCAAAGACGGGCAACCACCGGGCGCTAGGTGATATTCAAGATTCAATTGCAGAACTGGCGTATTACCGCAGCGCAGTATTTGTTCCGGGCGATACGCAGTAGCGGGTAGACTTAGCAACTCATGGTGGACGTAGCTCAGCTGGTAGAGCACCCGGTTGTGGTCCGGGATGTCGCGGGTTCGAGCCCCGTCGTTCACCCCAAGTTTTATCCTTTCGCAATCATAGGAAGCTGGCGCTGATGATCTTTGATGTCATTATTGAAATCCCAGCAGGCAGCCGTAACAAATACGAAGTCGATCACTTAACCGGAGAGATCCGCTTAGATCGCATGCTCTTTACTTCAACCCGCTATCCCTATGACTATGGCTTTGTTAAGAACACTCTCTCACTTGATGGCGACCCACTTGATGCATTAGTCATGCTCGATGAGCCAACATTTCCAGGCTGCGTAGTTTCATGCAGAGCTATTGGCATGTTTAACATGACCGATGAAGCCGGCGGAGATGACAAATTACTCTGTGTTGCAGCAGGAGATATTCGCAAAGCATCACTACAAGATATTACAGATGTTCCAGAGTATGAACTCTCTGAAATACAACACTTCTTTGAAGTCTATAAAGCTCTAGAGCCAGACAAGAGTGTTACGGGTGGTAACTGGGTCGATGCAATGGAGGCTCAAGCAGAGATTGAACGCTCCCGCGAGCGCTTATTGAAAACTGGCCACTAAGTTATTTAGTTGGTACCAATTGCTTGGGGCACGTTGCAATAATCCTCACAATGGCAGCTTTTTCTGGCGCTGTTAACCACAAACCATATTTCGCTTTTACTGCCACCTGTCTTGCAACATAGGCACATCTATAACTCTTCTTTGGCGGCAACCACGTTGCTGCATCCCCATCTCGTTTTTGGGAATTTAATACACCTTTAACTGCCAAAAGATTAAGCGGATCATTGGCAAAGGCAGTTCGCTTTTCCAGAGTTAACTTAAAAGCACCGGTCTGCCAGGCATTTGAAAGAGCGACAACATGGTCAATCTGCACGGCATTACTTGTGCCAACCCCGCGCACAAAATCAATGCTTTCTCCTGAAAAAGGATCAGACAGGATTCCGCTCAAAATCGTGCAGCGATCTTTATAGACAATATCTATGAGATCTCTTTTTAATATGTCATTGCGGGTATCACAGCTATTTCCATCAACATCTTTCCACGCAGTGCCGAACTGCTCTCTTGTATATCCAGTTTTTGGAGCACGGCCCTTCACTGCCATCGTTGCAATCACATCAGTAACCGTTGGGGTTGCAGCGCTAGAGGCTTCTGGAATCCCTGCAAGAAAGAGCGTGAGCACTAGGGCAATCCTTATTTCCCAGTGACTCATACGACTATTTTGGCGGTGGCGGGAACGTGCAGCAAGGCCACAGATGCTGATAGGTTTCCCCCTGCATTCAAGCGTTTCCGGCGCCTGGATGCTTCGGGTGGTTAGCTCAGTTGGTAGAGCAGGTGACTCTTAATCACCGGGTCGGGGGTTCGAGTCCCTCACCACCCACATATGTAG
>JBEATO010000037.1:0-2965 GCA_041161945.1 Actinomycetota bacterium | reverse complement strand
CCCGACTCCCACACAACATTTATCAACCTTTAACGGTTGCCCAGGCGTTAGTCCACTCTTGGAAGCTAGTGCACTTAACGTCTTTTCTACCATCAACGCAGGTTTCAATTGGAGTTGTCCAAGGCCAAATTCTCTTGAAGAACTCTTCATCTTCAGCAGCAAACTCATCACAGTGAGCTTGTGCTTCAGGACTTGATGCACAGAATGCAATGTTTGCTGGAGCCATACCGAAGTTCATCGCGATAGCGCCATTAACAGATGCTGTACTTGTGTAATCCATCCATGCGTAAGAACAGTTAATGTTCTTTGTCTTTGAGCTAACCAACCATGAGTCATACCAACCAGTTGAACCTTCAATTGGAAGAGTTGTCTTTAGATTTGGCTTAGCTGCGAACTTGCGAAGGATTTCCCAAGAAGTTCCAACAACTGTGTTGCCACCAGCAAATGATGTTATTTGTGCGACTGGGTCTGACCAGTACTCACCAACAATTGAGTTCTGCTGCTTTAGCAAAGCAATTGCTGCATCTAGCTGAGTCTTATCTAGAGCGTATGGATTCTGAATTTTTAGCTCTGGCTTGTGATACATCAAGTACACAGCAGCATCTGCAATGTAAATTGGTGCGTCATAAGCAGTGATCTTGCCCTTGTATGGGCTATTTGTTTCCCAAACAACATCCCAGCTAGTAGGTGCTCCCTTAGTTACATCATCGTTGTACTGAAGAAGGTTTGCACCGCGACCAATTGGTACACCGTATGGCTTGCCATTTACAGTGTCATAGATGTTATTGCGCATTCCTGGTGCAATTTCATCTCCGAAGTTTGGAATTAAATCAACATTAAGTGGCTGAACGTCTCCGCCTACGATCAGACGTAGGGCGGCATCACCAGATGCTGAAACAATGTCATATTGACCTGTACGCATCAAAGTAACCATTTCATCACTTGTTCCAGCTGTACGTGACTTAACCATGCAACCGGTATCTGCTTCGAACTTATCGGTCCACTTAGGATCAACGAATCCAGCCCAGTTAACAATGTTAATTTCACCTTCAAAATCGCCCATTGATTCGTGCATTGGGATATCTGGCACTTCAATCTCTACGCCGGATGTATCACCACTTGATGAACAGCCAGAGAGAATGAGTACCGACACCGCCAGTAAGCTAAATGCAGAGAGCTTCTTTCTTATCATTTAACGTCCTTTCGCCTGACTATTAATAGTCATATTAGGTAGGTATTACTGCCGAGTGGTCGCTTTTCCAAACGGCACCGACCCGATCGCCAGTTACAAATCGGTTGACTTGATCTGGCAATTCTTCATTTAACCTGGTGGCAATTACTCTCTGCCCCGACTCTGTTTGAATCAAAAATATTGTGTTTGCTCCGATATAGGAGGATTCGATGATTGTTCCCACTACCCCGCGCTCATCAACCTTTGGCTTAGTGCTAGGTGCAACCAATTTGATGCGCTCTGGTCTGATGTTTACTGTGGCTGGACTGCCAAATATCTCTTGCGCCACTTGATCTGAAAATACATTTGAGACACCTAAGAAGCGGGCAACAAAGGTGCTCTCTGGTTTCTCATAGACCTGTTGTGGTGTGCCTATCTGTTCAATTGCGCCTGCGTTAAAGACTGCAATGCGATCACTCATGCGCATCGCTTCTTCTTGGTCGTGGGTTACAAAGATAAAAGTTATTCCTGCCTCGCGCTGGATGCGCTTGAGTTCAACCTGCATCTCTTCGCGCAACTGCTTATCGAGTGCGCCTAGAGGTTCATCGAGAAGTAAAACCTTGGGGCGAAGAACGAGTGCTCGGGCCAGTGCGATGCGCTGGCGTTGTCCGCCCGAGAGTTGGTGTGGAAGTCGCTGTGAGAGGTGAGAGAGCTTTACTGAGTCAATTGCCTCTAATGCTTGCTTAGCCCGCTCTGGTCGTGGAACTTTTCTTGTGCGAAGACCGTATTCAACATTTTCTTGAATGCTCATGTGAGGAAAGAGTGCGTAATCTTGGAAAACTGTATTTACTGGCCGATCAAAGGGTGCCAGTTCTGTCACATCTTGTGACTCAATTGAAATTGTGCCAGAGCTAGCACTCTCAAAACCTGCAATCAATCTCAGAACAGTTGTCTTGCCAGAACCAGATGGACCGAGCATTGAGAAGAATTCACCAGCGTGAACATCTAAATCTAAATGAGCGACAGCATGGACATCATCAAAGAATTTATTGACTCCACGTAGTGAAACAAAGCCTGCACCCAAGTTCTAGACCCCTTCGCCCTGACCAGTATTCTGCAAGAGCATATGACAACCGGCCCAAGAATTCAGGAAAATGCACCAAAAATCTCACAGGCTTTGCACCCAGGACCGCATGCCCTTATCTTCCTTGGCTGCGCTGCGCTGTGGCTTGTGATGCTCTGGACGCTGTGCCCGCCGGCGTTGCGCAAGAATTTAGTCAAGGGCAGTAATTTCAATAGCCCCTACTCTTACAGCATGCGCCCTAAAACAATCATCCTCATCTGCGCCGGGGCTGTTAACGCCCTTCTTATCTATCGCTACTTCTCCACCTTAGTTACCGAGGGCAACCGCAGTGCTAACGGCTTTGGTGCGCTCTTCCTTATTCTCTTTCTAGCTTTGTTTAATGCAATCCTCTTTGTAATATTTTTTGTTAAGAAAATACCTTTAATACGCGCAGGCCTGGTCATAGCCTTTTTTCCTATAGCCCTTGCCTTTATTACATCCCTGATCAACAACGTGTCCATGTTTGATGAGGGCTCAGGCAGTGGTGCTTACCTGTGGTTGTTGATGGGCACTGTGCCAATAGGGCTATTACTTGTTGTCATTGGCGCAGTTGTTGCCCTGTTTAAGCGCTTAAAACCTAAGGGTCAGTTGTAATCTCTTACCTATGAACTACTCATCAATTAGAACCACACTCAAAGCCGGCTCTATAGTCTTTGGCGCATCTGCGCTCT
>JBEATO010000029.1:0-2751 GCA_041161945.1 Actinomycetota bacterium | reverse complement strand
TGCGCTATGAAGATCTTTCAACATTTGGCTTTAGACATATTGATGATTTCAACAAGGCTGTTCGTGCTGGCAAAGTAATCGTGCCCCCTGGAAGTGATCGCACGGTTGAGCCTTATCCATACTTACTTGTCATCATTGATGAGCTTGCAGATTTGATGATTGTGGCAGCAAAGGAAGTAGAGGAATCTGTTGTTCGTATTACGCAGTTGGCTAGATCTGCCGGTATTCACTTAGTCCTTGCAACTCAGCGTCCATCTGTCGATGTTGTTACTGGTCTTATTAAGGCAAACGTTCCTTCTAGACTCTCATTTGCAACTAGTTCTCTAGCAGATAGCCGCGTTATTTTAGATAGCCCAGGGGCAGAAAAACTTGTTGGACAGGGTGATGCTCTCTTTATTCCTATGGGAGCTAGCCGAGCAGTTCGTATTCAAGGCGCTTATGTCTCAGAGCGCGAAATTGAAGCGGTTACAACACATGTGAAGAAGCAGTTAAAACCGCGCTATCGCGAAGATGTCACAGCCGTTCAATCACATCCCAAGATGGTTGATAAAGAGATTGGCGATGATTTAGATATTTTGTTACAAGCTGTTGAATTAGTTGTTGGAACACAGTTTGGTTCAACATCTATGTTGCAAAGAAAACTTCGTGTTGGATTTGCAAAAGCTGGACGGTTGATGGATCTAATGGAATCTCGTGGAATTGTTGGACCATCTGAGGGCTCAAAGGCCAGAACTGTTTTGGTGAAACCAGATGAACTCGATTCTGTTTTAGCGACCTTGCGAGATTACTAAAGCAACCTTTGCCGGGGGTTAACACACATTTCACCCCCTGTTCTCACACCGCTCTCTAGCCACAGGGGATGCCACGGTTCTAGACTTGTACTCTCATCGGCAGCAGTAATTTCCCTTAAGGACCAGTAACGATGTCACTTGGATCTTTGATAGCTAAGGCGCGTAAAGACGCGGGCCTTTCTCTTGAAGATTTGGCTGCCAAAACCAATATTCGTATAAGTGTTTTGAGTGAGATAGAAAAAGATAATTTCTCTCATTGCGGTGGTGAAACATATGCACGTGGCCATGTTCGCAATATCGCTTCAATTTTAAAAGTGGATCAAAAAGAGTTCATCCGCCTTTATGAGGAAGAACAAGGCGGAGAAGTACGCTCGATGAAAGATTTGCTTATTGAAAATAGTGTCATGCGTTTGCCGGCCGAAGCTCGCAAAGTCTCATGGAAAGTTCTTGTGATGATTTCTGTGGTGTCGCTCTTTGCTGTTGGAATTGCTCAAGTAGTAATTTCAAACGTCAATACAAATGATGTTGTTAGTGCAGTTCCATCTGCAAGTGCATCGCCAACTGCAGCCGAATCACCATCTGCCGAGCCATCGGCCCAAAATACTTTTTCAACCGGCACTGGAGTTGAAGTAGTCATTAATGCAACCCGCGCTAAGTCATGGCTCTTTGTCTCTGATGATGCTGGAAGAGTTCTCTTTAGTGGTCAGATACCACGTGGGGCAGTTAAGGTATTTTCCTCCGATTCACAACTCAATCTCAAAGTTGGAAATGCTGGGGGAGTAGATCTGAAAGTAAATGGCAAGAAAGTTGAGGCCATTGGTGTGGATGCTGAGGTAGTTAGCGTGTCGTACGGAGTCGATTCATAACCCGCTAAGATTTGCCAAATGAAGCGCACCGTAGCAGTTGTCACTTTAGGGTGCTCACGAAATGAAGTTGATTCTGAAGAGTTGGCTGGTCGATTAGCAGCCGATGGATGGACCTTAGTTGATGATGTTGAATCAGCTGAAGTTGCTCTAGTTAATACATGTGGATTTATTGAATCAGCTAAAAAAGATTCTATTGACGCTCTACTTGAGGCAAACTCACTCAAGGGCCATGGTCAGACGCGTGCAGTTGTTGCGGTGGGCTGCATGGCTGAGCGTTACGGAAATGAATTAGCAGAAGCACTCCCAGATACTGATGCAATTTTAAGCTTTGATGACTATCAAGATATCTCTGCGCGTTTGCAGTCAATCGTTGCAGGTAATTCACACGCACCGCATATCCCGCGTGATCGTCGTGCTCTCTTGCCGATTGCTCCAGCTGATCGCGCTGAAACCCGCGAGAGCGCTGAGTTTTCCCGCAAACGCTTAGGTGATGCACCATGGGCGCCACTTAAAATCGCATCAGGCTGTGATCGTCGCTGTTCTTTCTGCGCCATTCCATACTTTAGAGGCTCCTTCATTTCACGCCGCCCTCATGAAATCTTGGATGAGGCACGTTGGTTAGTTGCCAATGGAGTTACTGAACTCTTTTTGGTGAGCGAAAATACAACCTCTTATGGAAAAGATTTAGGTGATCTTCAGTTGATGGAGAAGATGCTGCCTGAGATTGCAGCCATTGAAGGCGTTGAACGGGTCCGACTTTCATACCTGCAGCCTGCAGAGATGCGACCTACGTTGATTCAAGCGATGATTGCAACGCCAAAGACTGTTCCCTATTTTGATCTATCTTTTCAGCACTCATCACCATCAGTTCTGCGTCGCATGCGCCGCTTTGGTGATAATGAAAAGTTCCTGCATTTAATCAATCAAATCCGAGTCTTATCACCTGAAGCAGGAATTCGCTCGAACTTTATTGTTGGTTTTCCGGGTGAGACGCAGGAAGATTTTGATGAGTTGGCCCGATTTATCACTGAAGCCAAATTAGATGCAGTGGGAATCTTTGGATATTCAGATGAAGACAACACCGAAGCGTTAAA
>JBEATO010000141.1:0-7627 GCA_041161945.1 Actinomycetota bacterium | reverse complement strand
TCTAACTTATGTTCTGCAATAACCACTGTCAGACTTAAATCGTGAACTAAGCGGTGCAGAATCGAGAGAACTTCCTCAGCAGCAATAGGGTCGAGTGCACTTGTGGGTTCATCTAGGACTAAGACTTTGGGATGGGCAACTAGCGCACTTGCTATTGCAACGCGCTGTTGTTCCCCGCCGCTCAGAGTTGCGATAGCGCGCTCTCGTAGGCTGGCTAAGGACATTAAGTCCAAAACTTCTTCCACACGCTTTCGCATTGTTTCATTGGAAAGATTCAACGCTTCCATACCAAATACAAGTTCTTCTTCAACCGTATCTGCCACAAAGCCATTAATGGGGTTTTGTCCCACAATGCCAATTAAATGCGCCAGGCCACCAGGTTTTACTTCTGCAGTTGAAATTCCATCTACTTCAATACTTCCAGCCAAGATCCCGCCAGTGTGGTGGGGAACAAGGCCATTGATAAGGCGTAGCAACGAAGATTTACCTGAACCTGTTGGTCCGATGACTAGAACTAACTCTCCTTCAGCGATTTCAAGAGTGAGATCTTCAATCACTGTTGTCGTTGAATTTGGATAGATGAGTGAAACGTTTGAGAACTTAATCATGAGAGAGCCACTACGCTCAAGCCAGCTATTACAACGGCTAGATCAACCCTGGCCCACTTAATCGGGCGATACTTTGATCGCTTTTTACTTATCCCATAACCACGTGAATCCATGGCAGCTGCCAAATCAAGTGATTTGGCTAAGGACTCTTCAAGTAATGGAATTGCAATGCGTTTGAATGCTTTTACACCGTGGGTCTTCTGACCGCGCAGGCGTTGCGCCATGCGAATGCGAGAGACTGCCGAAACTAACTGTGGAAGAACAGAAGTTGCGATAACCACGCTTATGCCAAATTCATAGAGGTAGATAGGCAGCACACGTAATAAACGATGTGGACTAGTCAGTGATGCGGCTGCGCCAAAAACCACAAGGATTGCGCAGATGATGATTCCCTCTGAAATAGAGGAGCTCAAGCGTTCTAAAGTCACTGCTCCACCGATGCGAATGCCAGGCATCCAACTAGGTAGCGGCAGGACGGGGATAGTAAAAAGCGTTGTTCCTGGAATAGGAACACCAATGAGCACGCCGATAATTGTTCGAATGGCGATAATCCACGCTGATAACTTCAGCGTTGCGTTGAAAGATCGTCCCCAAGGTGCGTCATCTCTTTGAGTAAAGACAATTACAGACATAACACCCACTGCCGCGATGGCAAAGGCAGGGGAATTCACTCGGGCTATTGCAACTGCAACTGCGCCCGAGAAAATCCACCACGTCAGTGGGTGAAATGAAAGTTTTTTCATAGCTTCTTTACTTGGTTTTAACTAATGCTTTTGGTGTTGGGATTTCAACGCCGCACTCTTTAGCTGGGTAGCCACCCAAGCCGCAGATCAAGCCCGATGAAGCTGCTCGGATCTTTGTTACTTGGCCAAGAACATCAATTCCCTGTGAGGTTTTTGCCGTGCGAACACAGGTAGTGATTGTCTTTCTTGGTTTTTCACCTTTAGGTGCCCAAGCCTTTGAACCATACTCAATGACTAGGCCAATTCGCTTAGTGTCTTTATCACCCTTAACTCCGGCACAAATAGTTGCAAAGTTAGGTTTCACTTTTGGAGAAAGCGAAGGAACATCATCGCTACTAAATACAAATGACCAACCTTCAACTGCGCCATCTGCGATATCAACAGTTGGGCCAGTCATTGCCGCGGTCCATTTTGTGGCACCTGGAGCTGCTTGGAAATAACCCCAGTAGCGCCAGCCCTTGCCAGCGGCTTGCGATTGGGGGATAAAGAGAACTGATGTGGAAAGAATGAGTAGTGAAATTAGTAGTGCTTTGAACTTCATTGTTGTGGGGCCTCTCGAATGTGAAAGAGTCTCACAGGGAGCAGTGCCGCGCGAATAAGAGATATGAAAAAGAAATCTCAAAGACATGTGGACCACACCCCGCAAACCTCGGCGGGTGTTTGTCTAAAACCATCCATTAGGTAATCCGACTATACGGTTGCGGGTCAGCGTCGGAATTTCACCGAACTTCCCCTAATGAAGGGCGTATTAAGTTGTGTGCGTAGGTAATCACATAGTGATTGGGTTGGCAACAAGGCGCGCAAGGTCTTAGAGTTCTAGGCATGGAATATCGTCGCCTTGGCAGTACAGGAATGTATGTATCCGAGATTTCTTATGGAAACTGGATCACACACGGCTCACAAGTGGAAGCCGACTCTGCAATCAAATGTGTGAAGACCGCGCTGGATTGCGGCATCACAACTTTTGATACAGCAGATGTCTATGCAGGTACTCGAGCTGAGAAGGTACTTGGAAAAGCTCTCAAAGGTGTTCGACGCGAGTCCTATGAGCTATTCACTAAAGTCTATTGGCCAACTGGTCCAGGCAAAAATGATCGTGGTCTCTCACGCAAACACATCATTGAATCCTGTAACGCATCACTCAAGCGCCTTCAAACAGATCACATCGATCTCTACCAAATGCACCGCTTTGATTTTGAAACACCGCTGGAAGAATCACTCAGTGCCTTTGATGATTTGATCCGTGCTGGAAAAGTTCACTACATCGGTTTCTCTGAGTGGACTGCAAAGCAGATTGCTGCTGCCCTAAAGATTCAAGATGCCCGTGGCTATAACCGCTTTGTTTCAAGCCAACCTCAATATTCAGCGCTATGGCGAGTCATTGAAGCAGAGGTTGTCCCACTTTCAGAAAAAGAAGGCATTGGTCAGATTGTCTGGTCACCAATGGCTCAAGGTGTGTTAACTGGAAAGTATTTGCCAGGTAAGAAGCCACCTGCCGGCTCACGTGCTACCGATAAAAAGGGTGGCGCTGGAATGATTTCTAGGTGGATGAAAGATGATGTTTTGAGCACAGTACAAAAGCTTAAGCCAATTGCAGATAAAGCTGGATTAACAATGTCCCAACTTTCAGTTGCCTGGGTTTTGCAAAATCCAAATGTTTCTAGCGCCATCGTTGGTGCTACAAAGCCATCTCAGGTGAAGGAAAACGTGAAGGCTTCTGGAATCAAACTAGATGCAGATACTATGAAAGCAATTGATAGCGCATTGGGTAATCTGCCTGAAAAAGATCCAGCACAAAACATCAGCCCAAATCCAAGAGCTTAATTAACTACATCGCCCACTTTGGTTTGTGGGTGCGGTGCACGTAGGCGACGCATCTGTGTTGAGCGAAGCCATGCATACATAGCCAAGCCCTTCGTATTAGAGGATTGGAATTTGGCCTGGACAAGACGCTTGATTCTTCGGCCAAGGAAAATGCCATCAATAACTGCTGCAAGCAGAACGGCATACATTAAGGCAATCGCTATGAATTGAACTATTGGAATTTGAATCAATGTCAGGACTAGAACTACGAAGATGATCGGTAGGAAGTACTCACCAATTGAACGGCGAGCATCAACATAGTTACGAACAAAGCGACGCTCTGGCCCACGATCTCGAAGGGGCAGTGCGCCTTCTTCACCACGCAAATATGCAGCACGTGAGTTAACGCGATCTTGCCTTGAGGCTAGCTTCTGGGTGCGCTTTTGCTCCTTGGTCACAACAGGGGACAGAGATGAAACCTTCACCTTTGCCTGAGCATCTTTGCGCTTTGGGGTTGGGCGGCCTTTGCCAGTTGAGTCAGTAGTCATGGAGCAACTATAGAAGGGCGGGGCAAAACCACAAATAATGAAGGTAAGTCACAACTCGCGTCAGGGGTGGGGGAAAGGTAGGATTGTCCCAAACAAGGAGAGAAAATGACTACAGAAGTTACAACCACAGGTCTTGCCCTAACCGATGTTGCTGCTGCAAAGGTAGCTGCGCTTTTGGCACAAGAAGGCCGCGATGATCTCAATCTTCGCGTTGCCGTACAGCCTGGTGGATGCTCTGGTCTTCGTTATCAGCTCTACTTTGATGATCGCAATCAAGAAGGCGACATCGTCCGTGAATTTGGCTCAGTCAAGGTGATCGTGGACAAGATGAGCGATCCATACTTGATGGGTGCAACTGTTGATTTCGTTGACACCATTGAGAAGCAGGGCTTCACAATAGATAACCCAAATGCAGCAGGTTCTTGTGCATGCGGCGACTCATTTAACTAATAAAAACTAGTTAGAGGCCCTAGTATCGCCACATGAAAATCGGCGTAGCAGGTTCAGTTGGTCTAGATCATCTAATGACTTTCTCCGGAAAGTTCACTGACTCATTTGTAGCCGGTTCTTTAGAAAAACTCTCTCTTTCATTTCTTGTAGATAGTTTGGATGTTCGCCGCGGAGGATGCGCGGCAAACATCTGTTACGGCATGGGAACCCTTGGTTTAAATCCAGTTCTCATTGCCGCCGTTGGAAAAGACTGGGCAGATTATGAAGCCTGGCTCTCTCGCCACGGCGTCGACACATCACACGCATTAGTTTCAACTTCTTTGTATACCGCTCACTTCATGGTCACAACTGATGATGACCTCAATCAGATTGCATCCTTTTTCCCGGGGGCAATGAGTGAAGCCCGCAATATTGAATTAGCTCCGATTATGGAAAAGACTGGTCGCTTCGACATGGTCGTGATTTCACCAGATGATCCTGAGGCGATGTTGCATCACTCTGATGTCTGTCGAAAAGAAGGCATTGCTTTTGCCGCCGATCCTTCTCAGCAGATGGCCCGGATGTCAGGTGAGGAAATCAAACTTCTCATTGATGGTGCCTCTTATCTTTTCCTCAACGAATACGAGCTAGCCCTGGCCATGCAAAAGACGGGCTGGAGTGATCGCGAGATTTTGGAGCATGTGAAGATCCGTGTTGTGACCCTGGGTTCAAAGGGTGCAAAGGTGGAAAGTGCGGCCGGAGAGTTCGTGCAAGTGGGAGTGCCACAAGAGAAATCAAAGACAGATCCAACAGGTGTGGGAGATTCATTTAGATCAGGCTTTATCGCCGGTCTTGCTTGGGGTCTTAGCCATGAGAGATGCGCCCAGTTGGGTTCTCTGATTGCTACCTACGTTATCGAGACCATGGGAACTCAGGAATATCGCTTTACTAGCGCAGAGTTCCTGGCCCGATTCGAAGGCGCATATGGGGCAGATGCAGCGGCGGAAATAGCGCCACACCTTAGTTTTTAAGCCCTGAAAAATCTGTGACACGAACCACGAGGGTGACCCCTTCAGCCGATGCAACGCAAGCGCGCTTTGCGCTCTATCCTTACACCTATGTCGTCTAGCGCGCTTAAATTCCTTCGAGGCCTTCTTCTACTGAGCCCCGCACTCCTGCTCACGGGTTGCTCCAAAGTTTCAGGTCTTGGCTTTGAAGAGGGATTATCAAGTGTTAATGATCAATCTCTATCACTATGGCAAGGCGCATGGATCGCTGCCGGTGTTGTCGGAGTCTTCACATTAATTTTGATTCTATGGCCAGCTGTTTTTCACCGCCTGAAAAAAGATAGCCCAGAGTTTCCAAAGCAGACCCAATACAACATTCCAGTAGAAGTTCTTTACACAATTATTCCATTTATCATTGTGGCAGTGCTTTTCTATTTTACCGCCCAGAAGCAAACAATCATTACGGCTAAGACCGATACATACAAACATGAAATAACTGTTGAGGGAATTCAATGGTCGTGGCAGTTCGGTTATCCAGCAGCTGGACCTGATGCGGTAGTCACTGGTACTCCAGCTCAACCACCTGTGCTCTATGTTCCACTGGGTGAGCGAGTGCGCTACACAATCACTGCCAACGATGTAATTCACGGTTTCTGGATTCCTGCATTCATGATTCAAGTGCAAAACATTCCAGGTGTTACAAACTACCTAGAATTCACAGCGAATAAGCTGGGGGATTTCCCGGGCCGATGCAACATTTTGTGCGGAAGAAATCACTCTCAGATGTTGTTCACAGTTCGCGTAGTGACACCAGCGCAGTACCAGGCTTATCTTGAGACCTTTAAGGGGAGCGAAGCATGACAACATATGCAGAACGTCCAACGCTTACTCAATCGACATCACTGCCTCCTGAAAAGGGCAGAGCATTTGTAAAGTGGATTACCTCTACTGATCACAAGACAATCGGTTATCTCTATCTAATGACATCTTTTGCTTGGTTCCTTATTGGCGGCATCTTGGCTCTCTTGCTTCGCTCTGAATTAGCACGCCCAGGAATGCAGTTTTTAAGTGCCGAGCAGTACAACCAGATTTTCACCATGCACGGAACGATTATGTTGCTCATGTTTGCAACACCGTTATTCGTAGGTTTTGCTAACGTCATCATGCCGTTGCAAATCGGCGCAGCTGATGTGGCTTTCCCTCGTCTGAACATGCTCTCTTACTGGCTCTATCTCTTTGGTGGTCTCATGGCATTTGCCGGATTCTTATCACCTGGTGGAGCAGCATCATTTGGTTGGACTGTTTATGTTCCACTTTCAAATGCACAGTATTCTCCCGGTATCGGCGCAGACCTTTGGTTATTAGGTCTTGCAGTCAGCGGTATCGGAACGATTCTGGGCGGCGTTAACTTCATTACAACTATTTTCACAATGCGCGCACCTGGCATGACGATGTTCCGCATGTCTATCTTCTCTTGGAACGTGTTGCTTACTTCCATTCTTGTTCTCCTTGCTTTCCCTCCACTAGCTGCAGCTCTGCTGGGTCTTGAATCAGATCGCATCTATGGAACACATCTTTTTGATCCTGCAAATGGTGGAGCGATGTTGTTCCAACACTTGTTCTGGTTCTTTGGTCACCCCGAGGTGTATATCTTGGCTCTGCCATTTTTCGGTATTGCTACAGAGATCTTGCCGGTCTTTAGCCGCAAGCCAATCTTTGGATATAAAGGTTTGATTGCTGCAACAATCGCAATCGCCGCTCTCTCTGTTGCAGTATGGGCTCACCATATGTTTGCAACAGGACAAGTTCTCCTACCTTTCTTCTCCTTCATGACATTCCTTATCGGTGTTCCAACCGGTGTTAAGTTCTTTAACTGGATTGGAACAATGTGGCGTGGTCACGTTACTTTTGAAACACCAATGCTCTGGGTTATGGGCTTCCTTGTTACTTTCCTCTTTGGTGGATTAACAGGAATCATCCTGGCCTCACCTCCACTAGATTTTGCAGTCTCTGCTAGCTACTTCGTCGTTGCTCACTTCCACTATGTTCTATTTGGAACTGTGGTCTTTGCAATGTTTGCTGGTTTCTACTTCTGGTGGCCAAAGATGACTGGTCGCATGCTCAATGAGCGCCTAGGAAAGATTCACTTCTGGACAACTTTTGTCGGCTTCCACTTAACTTTCCTTATTCAGCACTGGCTAGGAATTAAGGGCTTCCCACGTCGCTATGCAGATTACCTACCTACTGATGGCTTTACATTTATGAATGAAGTTTCAACAGTTGGTTCATTCTTACTAGCGTTCTCAATGATTCCATTCATGATTAACATCTGGATTACACGCAAAGCACCACTAGTTGGCGTTGATGATCCTTGGGGTTATGGAGCATCACTTGAGTGGGCAACAACATGTCCGCCACCTCGCCACAACTTCCTAACAATGCCTCGCATCTCATCAGAGCGTCCAGCATTTGATCTGCACTATCCACAC
>JBEATO010000139.1:0-12011 GCA_041161945.1 Actinomycetota bacterium | reverse complement strand
GCTCCTGACCGCAGTCGATAAAAGGAGCTTTTCGTGAACGTACCAGTTACATCTACTCTTCCAAAGCACGATATTGCAGATGCATCTCTTGCTACACAGGGACGCATGCGCATCGAATGGGCAGAGCGCAATATGCCTGTTCTTGCTCAAATCCGTGCACGTTTTGAAAAGTCACAACCTTTCGCTGGTGTTCGCATCTCAGCATGCATGCACGTAACAACTGAGACAGCTGTCTTAATGCGCGTTCTAAAAGCTGGCGGCGCTGATATCGCCCTATGTGCATCAAATCCACTTTCAACTCAAGATGACACTGCAGCGGCTTTGGTCCATGAATATGGAATCTCAGTTTTTGCTCGCAACGCTGTTGACCGCGATGGTTACTACAAGCACATCAACGCATCTCTTGATATCGAACCACACCAAGTTTTCGATGACGGTTGCGACCTCGTCAATACTCTTCATACAACTCGCAAAGAGTTAATTCCAAATATCGCTGGTGGCTGCGAAGAAACCACAACAGGAGTTATTCGTCTGAACCAGATGGCAAAAGATGGAGCACTTCAGTTCCCAATGATTGCTGTGAACGACACAGACACAAAGCACATGTTTGATAACCGTTATGGAACAGGTCAATCAACACTCGATGCAGTGTTTCGTGCGACTAACTTCCTTCTAGCAGGACGCATTCTTGTTGTTGCTGGATTTGGTTACTGCGGTAAGGGTGTTGCAGAGCGCGCCAAGGGAATGGGCGCTGACGTAATTATTACTGAGATTGATCCAACTAAGGCATTAGATGCAATGATGCAAGGTTTCCGCGTTATGCCAATGGCAGATGCAGCAAAGGTTGGCGATGTTTTCATTACTGTTACAGGTAACCGCGATGTATTGCGAGATGAGCACTTTGCAGTAATGAAGGATGGCGCAATCATGGCTAACTCAGGCCACTTTGATATTGAAATCGACGTTGCTTGGCTAGAACAGCATGCAGTGAAGAAGAATGCAAAGATGCGTCATCAAACTGATGAATATGTAATGACTGATGGTCGCCGTCTACTTCTAATTGCAGAAGGACGCCTTGTTAACCTTGGTGCAGCAGAAGGTCACCCAGCATCAGTTATGGATATGTCATTTTCTGATCAAGCTCTAACTGCTGAATACCTTGTTAAGGAAGCTAAGAACTTGAAGCCTGGTGTTCACAACGTTCCTACATACATCGACAAGGAAGTTGCTAGCTTGAAGTTGAAGAGCATGGGCGGCCTCATTGACACACTTACTCCAGCACAAGATATGTACTTGAACTCTTGGGAGCACGGTAGCTAATGACATTGGTTATGGTCGTCGATGACGACCAGGACCTTGCCGAAATGCTCGGCATTGTTTTAACCGGTGCAGGCATTGATGTAGACCTCGTAAGCCGCGGGGATGAAGTTCTTGATGTATTTCGTAACAATCCACCAGATTTAGTTCTGTTGGATGTTATGTTGCCTGGACTCGATGGAATTGAAGTCTGTAAGTTAATTCGCGCAGAATCTATGGTTCCAATCATTATGTTGACAGCAAAAGGTGATTCACACGATGTTGTGCGTGGGCTTGAAGCTGGGGCAGATGACTACATGGTCAAGCCCTTTAGACATCCATCAGAGTTAATTGCCCGTATTCGTACTCGCTTGCGCCGAACAAATGTTGATATCGCAGGCTTACTAACTATTGGTGATTTAGCTATCGATGTTCAGGCACACCAAATTTTGCGGGCAGGAAAACAGATTTCACTCACTCGCTTGGAGTTTGATTTATTAGTCGCCCTTGCTAAAGAGCCTGGCCGTGTATTTACCCGTGATGCTTTGCTCAGCGAAGTGTGGGGCTATCGCCATTCCACTGACACACGTCTTGTAAATGTTCACGTTCAGCGCCTTCGCTCCAAAATCGAACATGATCCAGAGCGACCTGAGATTGTGGTTACTGTGCGCGGTGTTGGCTACAAAGCTGGAGTGATGGGCGGTTCCTAAGCTATGAACCGTATTTTCTTACGCCTTCGTAATTCACTTGCAACCAGAGTGATTATCTCAACTGTTCTGCTTTCTCTAGGCGTTGTCTACCTGACTGGCTCTGCTCTTAACTCACAGTTATCTACGGGTATTAAGAAAGTAAACCTGGATTCATCTCGCATTGAAGCGCGATCGACAATATTTTCAGCCGAATACCGCTTTCTCTTGGCAGAAGGTGAAAATGATGCTGCTGTTTTTAAAGTCATTAACGACATCATTAGTTCTGCCACTTCACTGACATCAAATGAGAATGCAAGAGAAGTAGTCTTTATTCGAAGCCCTGGCAACAACCGTATTCAAAATTATGAAATTACTTCTAACCAAGTTGATCCAGTATCGGTTCCTGAGAATTTAAGTAAGCGTGTCCGCAAAAGCGCAGATTTAGTGTCTTCCAATGTCACGATTCAATACGCAGGTGGACTCAGAATTCCTGGTCTAGCTTTTGGGCAAAAGGTTCAGATTCCTGGTGCTGGTCAATATGAGATGTATATGCTTTTTTCTCTTGCTAACCAAAATGCAACGTTGGACTTGATCCAACGCCTGCTGCTACTAACAGGCTCGGTCTTGATTTTACTGATTGCTCTCATTGTTTGGCTTGTAGTTCGACAAGTAGTTCGGCCTGTTCGTGAAGCGGCAGCGATTGCAAGCCAGTTCACAGCTGGAGACTTTCGCCAACGTATGAAAGTGGTGTCACAAGATGAAATTGCCACTTTGGGCACTGCCTTTAATGAAATGGCAGAGTCTTTAGAGAAACAAATTGCACGCCTAGAAAACCTTTCCAGAGTGCAACAACGTTTCGTTTCAGATGTTTCCCATGAACTTCGAACACCATTAACTACCCTCCGAATGGCTTCTGAAGTCATTAATGCTTCGCGCGATAGTTTTGACCCAGTAGTAGCAAGAAGCACTGAGCTCTTAGTAGCTCAACTAGATCGCTTCGAGCGATTACTGGAAGATTTACTTGAAGTTAGCCGATTTGATGCTGAAGTTGCAGTTGTTGAAGCCGTTGATTTCGACATTGTTTTATTAGCTAATCGATGTGCGGAGGATCTGGCGCTAGTGGCCAGAGAACACTCCACAGATCTTCGCATTTATAGCATTGCCGAGAGCATTAATGTGAAAGCAGATATTCGAAGAGTTGAGCGAATCTTGCGTAATTTGTTCTCAAATGCAATCGATCATGCTGAAGAAAAGCCTATTGCAATAACAATTGTGGCAAGTGAGCATGATGTGGCAGTTGGTGTGAGGGATCATGGAATTGGTTTAGATGAAAGCGCCCTTACCCGCGTATTTGATCGTTTCTGGCGTGCTGATCCTTCACGAGCCAGAACTCGAGGAGGAACGGGTCTAGGACTTTCAATTGCGCTCGAGGATGCTCGTTTACACAATGGAGAACTCGAAGCGTGGGGATTACCTGGCAAAGGTGCACACTTTGTTTTAACGTTGCCACGCCAAACTCGACAAGGTATTGAATCGCGCCTGATTAAATTGATTCCAGATGATGTTCATGCCTAGTTTCCACAAGTAAGTTTCTGCACATTCTTTTCACGATAACTTGCCAAGGTGCAAGTTATTTCAGAGTTGAGTCAACTGCTCTTTCCAACTCGATGTTATGGATGTAATGCCATTGGAATCTCTATCTGTTCAAATTGTCGCAGAGAATGGCATCCTCACTATTACCTCACTCATATTGGAGGCTTACGTGTTAATTCAGCGGTTCTTTATTCACCTACTGCTAGCAAAATAATCTTGGCAGCTAAAGAACGTGGATTAAAAGGGGCCGATGAGTTAATCATTGAGGCAATAGTTCACGTGCTTAGTAGGGCTAATTTTGATAAATACAATGTGCGGCTAGTACCGATTCCTTCTTCAGTAGTAAATAAGCGAAGAAGAGGTAGAAGTTTTATTCCCGATATCTGCAATGAAATTTCTGTGAGAACTTCCATACCTGTAATTCCAGCTTTAACGATTATTCGTAAAGTCAAAGATCAGAGCACCCTTAGCGCAAAGGCAAGGGCTAACAACATGCGCGGAGCTTTTGGAATAGCCGAGAACATTTATCCTCGGGGTGATTTAATTCTCATTGATGATGTAGTCACTACAGGGGCCACCGTCTCTGAGGCAGCCAGAGCCCTAAATTCACATGGATTTGCGGTCATGGGCTCGGTTACCGCTTGCGTGGCTCAACCTCTACGATAGGGGCTGGGAAATTGAACTACATCAGTTAGTGAGCTTTGAAAGGTTGCATTGATGCCAGCGTTTTTTGACAAGCTTATGCGTGCAGGAGAAGGTCGCATCCTTCGAGAGCTGAGCAAGATTGTTGTTGTCGTTAATGGACATGAATCTCGTATTTCTGCGATGTCTGACTCAGAGCTTCGAGCACAAACTGAGATCTTTAAAGAGCGCTTTTCTAAAGGTGAATCACTTGATGATTTGATGCCAGAGGCATTTGCAGTTGTTCGTGAAGCAGCAAAGAGAACTCTGGGTCAACGTCACTACGACGTTCAGATTATGGGTGGAGCCGCACTTCATAAAGGCAATATCGCGGAAATGCGAACTGGTGAAGGAAAGACTTTAGTTGCAACTTTGCCCTCATATTTAAATGCACTTGCTGGCCGCGGAGTTCACGTTGTTACAACAAATGATTATTTAGCAGAGCGCGACAGTGAATGGATGGGACGTATTCACCGCTTCCTGGGATTAAAGGTTGGCGTGATTTTGGCCAACATGACTCCAGCAGAGCGACGCGAGGCATATCTAGCTGACATTACTTATGGAACAAATAATGAATTTGGTTTTGATTACTTACGCGACAACATGGCATGGACACTTGAAGAGTGCGTGCAGCGTGATCACTTCTTTGCAGTGGTCGATGAAGTTGACTCGATTTTAATTGATGAAGCTCGTACTCCATTAATCATTAGTGGACCGGCCGATAAAGCCACAAAGTGGTACATGGAGTTTGCAACTCTTGTAGGCAAATTGCAGCGCGATGCGCACTATGAAGTTGATGAAAAGAAGCGCACCGTTGGAATCCTTGAAAACGGCGTAACAAAGGTTGAAGAGCTTCTACAAATCGGTAACCTGTATGAGGCTGCAAACACGCCAATGATTGGTTACCTCAATAACGCTGTACGAGCCAAGGAGCTCTTCAAGCGCGATAAAGATTATGTAGTGATGAATGGCGAACTACTTATTGTTGATGAGCACACTGGTCGCATGCTGGCCGGACGTCGCTATAGCGAAGGTTTACACCAAGCCCTGGAAGCAAAAGAGCGCATTGAAATTAAAGATGAAAACCAAACTCTTGCAACTATTACATTACAGAACTATTTCCGTCTTTACGACAAGCTCTCAGGTATGACTGGAACAGCTATGACTGAGGCCTCAGAATTTCATCAGATTTATAAGCTGGGTGTTGTTCCTATCCCAACAAATCGAAGCATGGTCCGTATCGATCAACCTGATCTTGTTTATAAAACAGAAGCCGGCAAATTCATTGCTGTAACTTCAGATATTGTTGAGAAGCACCGCAAGGGTCAACCAGTTCTAGTTGGCACAGTCAGCGTTGAAAAATCAGAAGAGCTATCTAGTTTTCTTCGCAAAGCAGGAGTTCCACATGAAGTTCTAAATGCCAAGCATCACGAGCGCGAAGCAGCAATCATCGCTCGCGCCGGTGTTAAAGGCGCAGTAACTGTTGCAACGAATATGGCTGGTCGTGGTACCGACATCATGCTGGGCGGAAACCCAGAGTTCATGGCAGATTTTGAATTACAGCGTCGTGGAATTTCACCAGTAGATGATGCAGAGCAATATGAAAAAGCTTGGCCAGAGGAAATCACTCGCCAAAAGGCAGCGGTTGCACGTGGCCATGAAGAAGTAATTGCACTTGGTGGCCTCTATGTTTTGGGAACCGAGCGACATGAATCTCGACGCATCGATAATCAGTTGCGTGGTCGTTCTGGTCGCCAAGGCGATCCTGGTGAATCACGTTTCTATCTTTCACTTCAAGATGAACTCATGCGTCGATTTAACTCAGGAATGGTTGAGCGTTTCTTAACCGCTGCTGGTATTCCAGAAGATGCACCAATTGAATCTAAAATGGTCAGCAATGCAATTCGCTCAGCGCAGACACAGGTTGAATCACAGAACTTTGAAATGCGTAAGAATGTTTTGAAATATGACGATGTAATGAATCGCCAGCGCCAAGTTGTTTATGGAGAGCGCCGAATGGTTCTAGAAGGTGCTGATATTGAGGATCAGGTAGCTACTTTTGTTAGTGACACCTTGACTGCCTACGTCAGCATGGCTACTTCTCAAGGTTATTCAGAGGATTGGGATCTAGATACTTTATGGAATGCGCTAAAGACCATTTATCCAATCTCATTTACTATCGATGAGCTTATTGCTCGTGTTGGTTCACGAGCTGGACTTGATGAAGAGTTCTTAACGGCTGCAGTAATTGAAGATTGCAAAGCGGCTTATGCAAAACGCGAAGAATCACTTGGATCAGAGGCTATGCGCGAACTTGAGCGCAAAGTCTTGCTCTCAGTTCTAGATCGTAAATGGCGCGAACATCTCTATGAGATGGACTATTTGCAAGAGGGAATTGGCCTTCGAGCTATGGCTCAGCGCGATCCACTCGTTGAATACCAACGCGAAGGCTTTGATTTGTTCTCAGCGATGATGGATGCAATCAAGGAAGAGATTGCAGGATTCCTGTTCAACATCGAAGTAACTGTTGAAGCTTCAAGCAAGGAAGTAAGCGGTGCTGGCCTTGAAGCTAAGCCATTGTCTTCTAGTGGTCTTCAATACACGGCAGCAGATGAATCAGGTGTGAAAACAACCGGAGATGTTTCGCGTAATGCGCAGTGTCCTTGTGGCTCAGGTAAGAAATATAAGCGTTGCCATGGTGGTGCTTAAAGCAAGTTAAGGGCAGTACACAACCATCGCTTATCAATACCTTCAAACCGAACAAGCATCACACGCAATCGATTCTCAAATCGAATCGTGATTGTTGCTTCACAAATCCCATCTAAAGGTTCCTGAATATGGATCTGACGAATGTGCCCAATCTCTTTCTGTGTGCCTGATTGACGTACTAATTCAGAGAAGATTCTGTGATGGCACAGCGATTCAACTTGCCTGGGTGAGCGACGCCCAGCCCAAATCTCTACAACTGAATGTGCAAAGCGCCCAGTCCATACTGTGAGTTCAGGAAGATCTCTTGCAGATGTGGGTTCAGGGGCGAAATCTGGATCAAACTCATCATCGAATCTAGATGGAACTAAATAGAGCTTGCTGGGTGCGAGTTGTGCGGTTAATGGCTGCGGCCTAAAGATTTCAAGTAGTGGATGCTGCCAATCGATATTTGTAGCACTTACTAGCTTCTCAATGCGAAAACTACTTATTGATATCTCTTCTACTACTCGGTTGGTTGTCATAGATGAAGGCTTTAACTTTTCACGCACTTTGGCCTCAACCATTGGGTTGAATTCTTCTCATCACAAAGGATGACTGTGGATAAAGAGAGGGCCGTTGTCAGTCAATGCAATTGGGTGTACTCATGAGAAAACCACCTTCAAGTAACCGATCCAGAATGCCTTTAGCTATTTCACTTATCATCGCTTCATTTCTTTCAGCCTTCTTTTTAGCCACCTTTTCTCGATCAACGACAGAGTATTGGGTTGCAACTATTGATTTGCAGACCGGACATCAAATCTCAACTGGAGATCTTTCACTCATGGATATGGACTTGTCCTCTAGCTCCATGGTTTATCTTTCGAAAGATTTAGATCCGCTAGGACAAGTAGTCATAAAGAATGTAGTTGCCGGTGAAGTTATGGCCATTAACTCAGTGAGTTCCACAGCCAAAACTATGGCCAGTAGCGCTGTCCCATTGAGTATTCGATCTGTGGATCTTGCCGCTGGCATCTATGTCGGCGCTCTTGTAGATATCTACTGGGTTATCGATAGCCTCAATGGTGAATTACCAGAAGACCCGATTCTCATTCTGGGCAGCGTTCCTATCATTAGTGCTGATGTAAAGAATAAGAACTTTGGTACAGATGCAGCGATAACGGTTTCAGTGGAGCAAACGCAAGTACTACGCCTTCTATCTGCCACAACTTCTGGTCGCCTGGTGGTGATTAGTTCTAATGTCTAGCCAAGAACTGCCCGTCGTAATCACAGCCATTTCAGATGCTCAGTTCGAAGGTTTTGTTTCTGGAACTCTCTTTGCGCAAGGGTGGAGTGTGGTTTTCAGGGCTATTGATACTGAAGCACTTGAGAGATTTTGCTCAAATAATGTAGAACAAGCTGCCAGTTCGCTACTTATCTACTCTCCAGACTTACCAGGAATTACCAATGATGTTGTACAGCATCTAACTTCAAAGGTTAAGCAAGTAGTTGGCTTTTCATCAAAAACTAATTTGGAGTATGCCGACTTACATTCCAACCCAGCAACTGCCACTGACCTAGTGAGCATTGTGCGTGGTTTTGTACGTGCGCCGATGCTTCGCCAAGTCAGTCAGATCAGCCGTGCAAACCGCAAAGCTCATGTAATTGCGATTGGATCTGCTGGAAGTGACACAGGGTGCACAACTATTGCCCTTAATCTAGCTATGGAATTAAGCGTCCTGGGTAAATCAACGCTGCTCATTGATGCAAATTTTCGAGCACCTTCTATTGCTGCCCTGATTGCAATTCGTAATGTGCAATCAGAAGCTGGCTGGAGAACGATTGCCCCTCAACTAGCTATTGCTGAAATTACGCAGCAAGAAGCCGGAACTATCGATCAATTGATGGAGAGTGCAACGCAGAGCTTTGACAACATAGTCATTGATTTAGGATCAATCTCAGGGCTTTCAAATCGATTAACAGATAGACGTTGGACATCAACTATGACTACGTGGAGTTGTGATCAAGGCGATGAGTTAATGGTCATTGCTCGTCCTGATTTACTTGGAATTCATCGGTTGGAACAGGTTTGCAGCCTGCTTGAAAAGACTTCGATTAGAGCCGCACTGAGCTTCACACTCAACATGAGATCACAAGGCAAGAAAGGTGCCGATGAAGAAGCTCAATTCTTGGCAATCACTACGAGGTTGCGACCATTGTGTGTTCGAGTCATTGGTCGTGATTTACGGGCGGCATCTAAGGCTCTAGAGGAAAAAGCCACACTTATTGAGGTCAATATGCGCTCTGCGCTGCGTAAATCAATTGCAACAATGGCCAGTGAGCTCAAGCGCTAACTTCTAATACTATTAAGGCATGCGAGCCTATCTTCCACTATCTCACGATGAGCTTGCTGCCTTCCTTAATAATGGAAGCAAAGAGCTTGAATCAATTTTAGCCCCAACTCCTTTTTATGTTGGTGAAAATGAAGATCTAGATGAAGAAGAGATTGAATATCTCTTATCCCTTGAAGCAGCTCAGGCATCAATGGAGATGCGCCCTTCAAACAAGGCACCAGGAATTGTTTTAGCAATTGAATTAGAGGCCCAGCAGGTTAATACAATCAATGAAAATTCAGTCACTCTGAACTCACCAATTACATGGGAACAAGTTCAATGTGCACTCCTTCTCTTTCCTGATGAGGAAGAGCTGATTTGGTTTGCAACACAAGAGATTGAAATCAACTTAGGGGAGTGGAAGTAACGTGCCCCAGTTTGAAACATTGATTCATAGCCGCAGCTCGGTAACTATTGATCAGGCTCATAAGCTGCGTGAATTGGTTGCTGATTGGCAGCTGCTCTCAGATCTCTCTTTTGCAGATCTAATTCTTTGGGTGCCTATTCGAAAAGATATGAAGATGTGGCCAACGGGCCATGTTGCTGTGGCACATATTCGTCCAACCACTGCAGCTACAGTTTTTACTAATGATGTTATTGGCGATGAGGTTATGTGGGGCAGCCGTCCAAGAATTGACTCTGCGTTATCTAGCGGTGAAATAGTTCGCGATTCAGAGGCTGAACAAGTTGGCGAACTAATGATTAAGGAAGAAGCAGTTCCAGTGCTGTGCGATGGTCAAGTTATTGCTGTCATATCTCGACACCGTAACGCCGATTTAATGCGCTCACCAAGTCGCCTGGAATTAAATTATCGCGAGATTGCTCATAGCCTCTATCGAATGGTGGCCCAAGGTTCTTTTCCTTACTCAGATGCAGGTTCACTTTTTGAACCAGTCCCACGTGTGGGAGATGGTCTGATTCGCCTGGATGTGAACGGTGTTATCTCATATGCAAGCCCTAACGCTCGCTCTGCATTTAGCCGAATGGGTTGGAAAAGTGAGATTGAAAATAACAAGTTAGGCGAAGTTGCCGAGGCAGTAGCTAAGAATTCTCCCGATCCCCATGAAGAAGGAATTCGCACACGTCTGAATGGAAAGACTTTGCGACGTGTTGATATTGATAATCAAGGCGCAACAATCGACCTGTTGGTGCTTCCATTGTTGCAAGGTGAAGATCGAATTGGTGCCATCGTTTTATTGCAAAATGTGACCGAACTTCGCAGACGAGATAGAGAACTTGTTACTAAGGATGCAACTATTCGGGAAATTCACCACCGCGTTAAAAATAACCTTCAAACCGTTTCAGCCCTTCTTCGACTGCAAGCTCGCAGAATCGAAGACCCAAGTGCTTCCTCGGCCCTTAATGAAGCTGTGCGTCGTATTGCATCGATTGCACTTGTTCATGACACTCTTTCGACAAGCAGTGAAAACACAGTTGCCTTTGATGAAGTTCTTACTAGTTTGATTACTCATGCCCTCGAGTTAAGTCCTCGAATGGGAGAACTGCGAATTGAGAGAAAGGGCGAACTTGGCTCACTTGAGTCTAGGCTTGCAACCCCTCTCTCACTTGTAGTAACTGAGCTCATGCACAACGCACTCGAACATGGTTTAGCCGAGCAGGGCTCTGTTTTATCTATTGAACTATCTCGCTATAGCAATGAGTGTGTTATCAACATAACCGATGATGGAATTGGCTTACCTGAAGGTTTTGACTTAGCAACATCTTCAAATCTAGGACTTCAGATTGTTAGAACGTTGACAGAAAATGAACTCAAAGGTGTTTTGAAATTACAGTCAACAGATTCAGGCACACAAGCAAACTTGCGTTTCCCGCTTTAGAATTGGTTTTGCTGCTCCATTAAACGCGCACGATTACGTGCAGCACGACGCTTAAGTGCACGACGCTCATCTTCTGAAAGACCGCCCCAAACTCCAGCATCTTGTCCGCTCTCTAGTGCCCAAGCAAGACATGGTTCTTTAACGATGCATCGATTACAAACCTTTTTAGCTTCTTCGATTTGGGTAATTGCTGGTCCCGTATTTCCGACTGGGAAGAAGAGCTCAGGATCTTCATCACGGCAGGCTGATTGATGTCGCCAATCCATGGGAGACCCCCTTCATATAAAGGATTTGGGCATACCCAAATCACGTAAATTCTCTCGGTTGATATACGCATATCTATGTTGCGCAAGAACATAATTCTCCCTTGTTAGGCGGTGATAAACAAGGATGAATTGAAAAAGATTTAGAAAATTAGGGTGATATGCGTCAAGTGAGTGCCCCCGACAGGAATCGAACCTGTGCACCCGCCTCCGGAGGGCGGTGCTCTATCCCCTGAGCTACGGGGGCTCATGAGCATGAGTAGGTTATCAGCGGGTGCAGTTATCGCGTGAAACTGTCAGAATGAGCGCTATGAGTTCAATCGCATATTTTGCAACAGGTTGCTTTTGGGGCGCTGAGCGCCGTTTTTGGCAGATGGATGGCGTAACAGAAACATCTGTTGGATACATGGGTGGCACACGAGCAAACCCATCATATGAACAAGTTTGTACCGGAGTTACTGGTCACGCCGAGATGGTTGCTGTCACATTCGATGAGTCAAAAGTGAGTTATCAACGATTACTAGAAGAGTTTTGGGTAATGCATGATCCAACATCTCTGAATCAACAAGGTGG
>JBEATO010000079.1:0-6379 GCA_041161945.1 Actinomycetota bacterium | reverse complement strand
CATGGAAAAACTTCTTTAGTACATCACCAACAACAAGGCGTTCTTGCAGATCTACCTTCACCATTTACTGCAACTCGTTACCACTCACTATGTGTTGAGCGAGACACAGTGGGTGCTGATTTAGAAATCACAGGTTCAACTGAATCAGGAATTGTGATGTCAATGCGCCATCGCACATTACCTATTGAAGGTGTGCAGTTCCACCCAGAGTCAGTTTTAACTGAACATGGACACCAGATGTTAGCTAACTGGTTAAGCGCATGTGGTGATAAGAATGCAAAAGCTAAAGCAGTTGGTTTATCGCCAGTAGTTGGCGCTCGTTCTTAAGGCGCCTTATTAATTGTAATAGTTACTGACTTACCAATTGTCTGTGTAGTTCCACCATCGGGTGCTTGTCTAATAACAACACCAATAGGTTGGTTTGCATCGTATGCATCAATTGCATTAACTAAGAAGCCAGCTTGAACAAGCAAAGTTCTTGCTTGAATTGCATCCACACCAATAAGTGCGGGAACAATAACCTGGCCACTAGCAATTTGTAATACAACCCCGCTACCGGCAGTAATTGTTGAACCAGGCTCTGGAATTACTTTCAAAATAGTTCCTAGCGCTTCATCGGATGGAATCGCCTCCGTGCGAGAGACAACTAAACCAACAGCGCTCAGGGCTGCGCGAGCATCAATAAGTGACATACCAACTAAATCTGTAGGAATAACCGCATCTCCTGGCCCATCTGAAATAGTTAAAACAACACCAGAGCCTTTTTGTGCACGTGTTGTTGCAAGAGGTATTTGGCTAGCAACCCGATCAATAGGAATTCGCCCATCATGAGCACGTTGGATTGTTACAACATAATCTTTTAATAGAGCTTGAGCATCAGCTTGAGTTAAGCCCACAACGTTAGGGATTTGAGGCAGATTATTAGTATCAACAGCTGGACGGGTAACAAATAAACCAGCGGCAATAACAGTGATTGCAAGAACCGAACTCAAAGCCCCAACTAATACCTTGCGACGCGAGATCTTAACTTTTGGAATAGTTGTAGTGAGCGCTTGGCCAGTTCCCACTTTAAATAAATCATCGAGCATCAACCCTGCTGATTGATAACGATCCTCTGGTTTCTTAGCAAGTGCCACAGAGAGAATGACATCAACACCTTCAGGCAGCTCAGGTTGAATCTTGCTTGGCGCAACGAGAACTCCAGAAACATGTTGATATGCGATGGAAACAGGTGTGTCACCTGTGAACGGTGGCTTTCCAGTTAATACTTCATAGAGTAAACATCCAGTTGAATAGATATCACTGCGCAGATCTGCAACTTCACCTAAAGCTTGTTCAGGGGAGAGATATTGAGCAGTTCCAACAATGTTCCAGGTGCTAGTGAGCGTTGCACCCAGATCTGCAAGTGCGCGTGCAATACCAAAATCCATCACCTTCACATCGCCTTGATCGGTAATCATGATGTTGGCAGGCTTGATATCTCTGTGAACAATTCCGCGCTGATGGGAATAATCAAGCGCGGCTAAAATTCCTTCACCAATTTCAAGTGCGCGCTTGAGTGGCACGCGCTCACCGTTATGAATTAAGTCGCGCAAAGTGTGGCCAGAGACTAACTCCATGACTATGTATGGGGCAGGTGTTTCACCGGAGTCATAAACCGCAACAATTCCAGGGTGATTTAAACCAGCAGCAGCTAGCGCTTCTTTTCTAAAGCGTGCAACAAAAGATGGATCACGCGCTAAATCACTGCGCAATACTTTTATTGCAACTTGGCGTGCAAGGCGAGTGTCTTCGGCAACATAGACATCAGCCATTCCACCAGTGCCAATCATTTCGCCAAGCTTGTAGCGATCACCAAAGAGCGAGTTAATCATTGCGCCGCTCCTAAAACTTCATTGGTTGTTACTTCATCACCGGTTATGTCGGCAACAATAACAGTGACGTTATCTGGTGCACCATTTATATAAGTAGCATCGATAAGTGCTTTAAGGGCCTCAGATCGATCAGATTTCTTTAATAAGGATTTAATCTCTTTCTCAGTTAAAACACTAGATAAACCATCACTACACAACAGATAACGATCTTTCTCTTTTACTTCATAGATCTGCAGAACAGGAGTAACTGTGCCTTGACCCATGAGCGCTTGTGTTAAAACAGAGCGCTGTGGGTGATCTGCCACATCAGATTGTGAAATAGCGCCTTGATCGAGAAGCTCTTGCATAACAGTGTGGTCATTGCTCAATTGTTCTAATGTGTTTGCGCGAAGGCGGTAGCAACGAGAATCTCCCACATGCAGCAGCGCAATGTTTGTATCAACAACTAATAGTGCCGTCAGGGTTGTTCCCATTCCACGGAGCTCATTTGCCTCTTCGGCATATTCGCCAATCTGTGAATCAATGGTGAAAAGTGAGTTAAGTAGTAAATCTTCAACAGAGTCAGAATCGATCTCTGAGCTTGTTAGTACTGGACTAAGTTTTTGTAGAGCTTTAATTGCAATCTTTGATGCAACTTCACCACCAGCATGTCCACCCATTCCATCAGCAACTGCGATGAGACGTCCTGAAACAAAAGCAGAATCTTCATTTCCACTGCGCTGTAAACCGTCAGCCGAGCGCGCACTGCTCTGGAAGTAAATAGCGCTCATGGGCATAAGCCTAACCCCTGTTAATCTTTAATCATGAAAATATATGCCCACCGCGGAGCCTCTATAGATTTCCCAGAGATGACCATGGATGCATATAAAGCCGCCGTCGATCAAGGCGCAGATGGCATGGAGTGCGATGTCCGCCTGACAAAAGATAACCAGATGTTGTTATGGCATGACGCCGATATGAAGCGCACGGCCGGATATGCGGGTCGAATCGCAGAGATGACATACCCACAAATAAAGCAGCACTACCCACAAGCAATGTTGCTTGATGATTTATTAGAGCTAGCACGAGATAACGACATGGAACTTGCAATTGAAACAAAACACCCAGTTCCTCAAGGAAGTTTGGTTGAAAAGAAAGTATTAGAACTACTTGAACAAGAAGAGTTGGAAACAGATGTTGTCTTAATGTCGTTTTCTTGGCTAGCGATTGAAAATATACGAAAGATCAATCCACAACAAAAGACTGTGGCCCTTCTGGAAGATAAATTCAATTTCTTGATGCAACGATTTACATCTGCACCCATTCTTGGTCCAAGCATTGGGCTTCTACGCTCAAATCCAGAGTTAGCCCATGCAATCAAGCCTTTATATGTGTGGACTGTTGATGATGGCGACGATATGCGCTTTTGCTTAGAAAACGGTGTTGAGGTCCTAATTACAAATAACCCGTCATATGCACGCAAGGTGCTCGGGTATCATTAGTCAGTGAGCACATATGCGTATTTAGGTCCCAAGGGAACATTCACCGAAGCTGCTCTTAAAAAGATCACTTCTTCCAATGATTCTCTAATCCCTTACGCAAATGTCACAGCAGCCTTAGATGCAGTCCGAGTTGGTAAAGCACACTTTGCACTAGTGCCAATTGAGAACTCTGTTGAAGGTGTCGTTGCAAGAACCCTTGATGAATTAGCTACAGGAACACCACTTTCTATCGTTGGCGAAGTTACTTTGCCGGTTTCTTTTGCATTAATGTCTAAGCGCGACACAGTTGATATTCGACGCATTGCAACACATCCACATGCAGAAGCCCAGTGCCGTGCCTATATTGCTAAGAATTATCCAGATGCAGAATTAATTGCAACCGCTTCAACTGCTGCAGCAGCTGAAGCTATTGGCCGCGGAGAATTTGATGCAGCTATTGCAGCTCCAGTTGCAGCAGCTCATTACGGACTCACAGTTATTGCAGACAACATTGGAGACATCGTTGGCGCAATCACACGATTTGTTTTGGTCTCAAAGCCGGCAACACCACCTAAGGCAACTGGCTTTGATCGCACATCCCTAGCCGTCTTTATCGGCATCGATCACGCTGGAGCCTTGCTCGATATCTTGACTGAGTTCGCTAAGCGCGACGTTAACTTAACTTTTATTCAGTCACGTCCAACAGGTGTAGAGCTTGGCCATTACCATTTCATTATTGATGCCGAGGGCCACGTTAACGATGCTCCAGTTAAGGAGACAGTCGAAGCGTTGCGAGCAATCTGTGAAGATATTCGCTTCCTAGGTTCATATCCACGAGAAAAGGCCGGCAAATGATCGACGTTAAATTCATACGCGATAACCCAGATGCAGTACGTGCATCACAAACGGGTCGCGGTGAAGATGCATCAATTGTTGATCAAATAATTGCATCTGATGAATCACGCCGTGTTGCAATTGAAAAGTTTGAAAAACTACGCGCAGAACAAAATGTTTTATCTAAATCAGTAGGTGCGGCTAAAGGTGATGAAAAGGCTGCTCTGCTTGAGAACGCTAAAGAGTTGGCAACTGCTGTAAAAGAGGCTGATAGCAAGCGCGCAGAGGCAGAAGAGCACACCAAAGCGTTAGTAATGCAATTATCTAACGTTCTTGATCCTGGCGCACCCATTGGCGGAGAAGCAGATTTCAAGGTTCTTGAGCATGTTGGGACACCACGTAAGTTTGATTTTGAACCAAAAGACCACGTTGAACTAGGAAAACTTCTAGGTGCAATTGATACAGAGCGTGGTGCAAAGGTTGCGGGCTCTCGTTCATACTATTTAACTGGGTCAGGTGCACTTCTAGAGTTTGCACTTGTTAACTATGCAATTTCTATGGCAGTTAAAGTAGGTTTCGTTCCTGTAATTCCACCAGTACTAGTTAATCCAGCTGCGATGGAAGGCACAGGATTTTTAGGACAAGCTGCCGAGAATGTTTATCGCATCGAAAAGGATGATGTGTATTTAGTGGGAACTTCTGAAGTTCCATTAGCTGCAATGCATATGGATGAAGTTTTATCAGGAGACAAACTCCCAATGCGCTATGCCGGCTACTCATCATGTTTTCGCCGTGAAGCTGGAACATATGGAAAAGACACCCGTGGAATTATCCGCGTGCACCAGTTTGATAAAGTCGAAATGTTTTCTTTCTGCCATCCAGATCAAGCCAAAGAAGAACATGCCCGTATTTTGCAGTGGGAGAAAGAGTTCCTTAATGCAATGGAGATTCCTTACCGCGTTATTGATGTGGCATCAGGGGATTTGGGTTCAAGTGCGAACCGTAAATTCGACTGTGAAGCCTGGATTCCAACACAGGATGCATACCGCGAAGTCACCAGCACTTCTAACTGCACAGAGTTCCAAGCTCGTCGCCTGAACATCCGCTATAAGGATTCCGATGGCACAAAGGCCGTAGCAACATTGAATGGAACATTAGTTGCCATTCCACGCATGATTGTTGCCATTTTAGAGAACCACCAGAATGCAGATGGAACTGTGAATATTCCAAAGGCGTTGCAACCATTTCTTGGTAAAGAACGATTTGAGTTGGTGTGAGTAAGCGCCCCAAACTAATAGCAACAGATCTAGATGGAACCATTGTTCATCACGATGGAACAATTACTCAGCGCACAATTGATGCTTTCACACGAGCTCGAGATCTCGGTGTTCATATTTATTTTGTAACAGGACGTCCGCCCCGCTGGATGAATGAAATTAGAGAAACATTTAGTTTCGGCGAGGCGATTTGTGGCAATGGGGCGATGCTCTATGACTTACAAAAACGAGAAGTAACTGAAGAGTGGATGATTTCAAAAGAAGACCAAATCGAAGTCGCACAGAGAATGCGTAAAGCAATTCCTCAAGTTTCTTTTGCAATTGAAACCCATGATTACTACCATCGCGAAAAAGCATATGTTCCTAGGTGGGATGTTGGCTTAGATAATGTTGGCGTTGATAAAATTGAAGATGCAACAAAAGGGCCAGTTTTTAAAATGCTAGCTCGTTGCAGTACTGGTGAACTAACATCAGATGAAATGCTAGAAATAGCACTTCGCGAACTAGATGGTTTAGTCACGGTGACACATTCAAATGCACGAGAGTCACTACTTGAGATCTCAGCGCTCGGAATATCAAAAGGAACAACATTGGCAAAAGTTGCCGGGCGACTTGGAATAGATGCCGCTGATTGTGTTTCATTTGGCGATAACCCCAATGATTTTCCAATGCTTGCATGGTGTGGTCGTTCATATGCAATGGCCGATGGACACCCAGACGGAATCAAATATGCAAAAGATGTAGCTCCATCACACGAGATCGATGGTGTGGCATTAGTGATTGAGAAGTTGTTAGATCTGCCCGCTTAATTTCTAGCCGATTTTCGACTCCGGCCATATTCGGGTAATCTCTCCCACGGAGGGCTCGCATAGCGGCCGAGTGCACCGGTCTTGAAAACCGGCAAACGAAAGTTTCGTGGGTTCAAATCCCACGC
>JBEATO010000090.1:0-4771 GCA_041161945.1 Actinomycetota bacterium | reverse complement strand
TAATTTGCTGGGAGATAACCTCGTAGAATTAACCCAAGAAGTTCAACATGCCCTTGATTACATGAGCGGAGAAATTGATGAGTGATGTAGCAATCATCATGGGATCAGATTCTGATTGGCCGGTAATGGAAGAGGCGGCAAAGGTTCTAGATCAATTAGGAATTTCTCATGAAGTAGATGTTGTTTCAGCTCACCGTATGCCACTTGAAATGGTTGAGTTTGCACAAAACGCAGCAAGTAAGGGATTTAAAGTAATTATTGCTGGTGCTGGCGGCGCAGCACACTTACCTGGAATGGTTGCTTCATTAACCACACTTCCAGTAATTGGTGTTCCTGTTGCACTAAAAAATCTTGATGGAATGGATTCACTTCTCTCTATCGTGCAGATGCCAGCAGGTGTTCCAGTGGCAACTGTTGGTGTGGGAAATGCCAAGAACGCAGCCTTACTTGCTGCTCGAATTTTAGGTATCTCTGATTCAGCAGTTAGTGCCAAAGTTGGAGATGCTTTAAAGGAAATTAATGCTGAAGCTAAAGCCAAGGGCGCGAGTTTAAATTCTCGCCGCGGAAACAAAACAGGTTTCTAGTTTTTCTTTCTATATTCAATAGCAGGGCATTTATCCATCACTGTAATTAAACCTGCAGTTTGCGCACGAGCAATAGCTTCATGATTAATTACATCTAACTGTAGCCAAACAGCCTTAGCTCCAATTGCAATTGCCTCATCTACGACTTTGCCAACAAGTGTGGAGTTAACAAAACAATCAACAACATCTACAGGCCCTGGGATTTCTGCAAGTGACTTATAGCCAACCTCACCGTGCACAGTTTCTGCGCGAGGATAAACAGGAATGATACGGTGACCTTTATCTTGTAAAAGCTTTGCAACACCAAATGCTGCGCGCTCTGGGTTATTACCAAGTCCAACAACAGCCCATGTCTTCATCGCAAGGACTGCATCAATGCTTTCTTGCTCGTTAATCAGTGCGTCCTAAAGCGTGGAACTTCCAACCAGCTTTACGCCATAGCTCTCGGTCGAGCATATTGCGCCCATCGATGATGATTTTACTTTTAACTAATGAAGAAAGAGTTGATGGATCAATAGCTCTGTATTCTTTCCATTCAGTTAAGTGCAAGATCAAATCAGCGTCTTTAACTGCATCTGTGACTACTTCAGCATATTTAAGCTTTGGGAAACGCTTGCGAGCAGGTTCAATTCCTTTGGGATCATGAACAACCACGTCTGCTCCGGCTGCTTGTAACTGAACTGCAATATCTAATGCTGGGGAGTCGCGCACATCATCACTATCTGGCTTGAAAGTAGCTCCAAGAACAGCGATCTTATATTGCGTTAAATCCTCAGAAAGTTCACTACGCACAACATCGATTACACGCTGGCGTGCACGCAAGTTGATTGCATCAATTTCACGCAAGAACTCAAGGGCTTGTTTAGCACCTAACTCTTCGGCGCGTGCCATAAATGCTCGAATATCTTTTGGAAGGCAACCTCCACCAAAACCAATACCTGCCTGTAGGAACTTATTTCCAATACGTGGGTCATATCCAATTGCTTGCGCAAGGACTGTTACGTCACCGCCAGCTGCTTCACAAACTTCAGCCATAGCGTTAATAAAAGAGATTTTTGTTGCAAGGAAAGAGTTTGCAGCAACTTTTACAAGTTCTGCAGTCGGAAGATCTGCCCTAATCCATGGAGTGCCTAAGTCAATAATTGGCTTATAAACTTCCTTAAGAATCTGCTCAGCGCGATCGTTAGCAACACCGACGACTAAGCGATTAGGAGTGAGTGTGTCTTCAACTGCGAAACCTTCACGTAAGAACTCTGGATTCCAGGCTAGGTCTGCTTGTGGCGCTGTTTTTGCGAGCTCATCACGAAGTGATTGCGCAGTTCCAACTGGGACAGTTGATTTTCCAACTACCAAAGAACCATCTTTCAAATACGGTGCAATCTCAGCAACTGCCGAACGCACATAAGTCAGATCAGCGGCAAGGCCATCTTTACTCTGTGGAGTTCCAACACAAACAAAGTGAATGTCAGCATCTTTGACTGCAGAGAAATCTGTCGTGAATGAGAGGCGACCTGTCTTCATTTCTTGTGCAAGCAAGGTGTCTAGGCCTGGTTCATAGAAAGGAAGTTCGCCATTTTGAAGCATCGCCACTTTATTGGGATCTGTATCAATGCCAATAACGGTAAAGCCAAGAGAAGACATGCATGCGGCATGTGTTGCGCCTAGATAGCCGCAGCCAACTACTGAAAGAGTCAATGTCATGGGCGCGAGTTTACTTCAGTGCTCCGCAAGGATTTTCATCAGCGGTACGAGTCTTAAATTTATCAATCACAGTTGGTGATGCTGAGGCGCTGGATGATGCCGATGGTGAAGGGGTTACCTCATCAACTAACGGCAAATCTTCACGTAAACGGTTAAACAGATCAGGTGCTAGCACAGAATCCCAGGTCACCACTGATCCAAGTCCAGGTACGCGAGCATTTGCATTACCTAATGGAATTGTCAGAGTGCGAACTTTGCTTGGGGAGAGATTCTTGAGCTGTTTAGCCAGAACGATCAAGTCATTTCGATTGAGCTCTGAATCTGTTCGAACCGTTGCAATAGTTGCATTGAAGAAATTGACTAACTTAACTGGATTGAGAAGAACTCCAGTGCTTGTCACTTTTCTCAGTACTGCACTCATGAACTGCTGTTGGCGTTGCATGCGCCCAAGATCACCCATGCCATCAAAGTCACGCGTGCGTACGTACTTGAGTGATTCAATTCCATCAAGAGTATGGGCACCGGCTTTTAAAACAAGGTGACTACCTGGATCATCAATGTCGCGCTTCGTACAAACATCAATTCCACCTAACGCATCAACCATTCCTGCAAACCCAGCGAAGCCGATTTCAATATAGTGATCAATCTTTATATTTGTTTCTTGTTCAATAGTTTGAATTAATAATGGAGCCCCACCCCAAGCAAATGCCGCGTTGATTTTTCCTTTTGCTGCAGGAACAATCTTTTCTTTATTCAGGGAAGAGGGATGTTCTGGAATAGTCACAAGTGAATCTCGTGGAATAGAGATAATTGTTGCTTTGTCACGAGATTTACTAATGTGAACAATAAGCATGGTGTCTGACCGCGCACCTGCTGCAGCCTTAGTAGTTCCTACTCGTAATAACTTTGATTGTTCTCTTGTTAAACCTTCGCGTGTATCTGAACCCACCAATAAGTAATTGAGTGCAGAGCTTGGCTTATCTGGACGTTCACCTAGTGAGCCAAATACATCGATGCGGTTAATTGCTCCGCTGACTTGGCCTAACCCCAACCAAGAAAATGCGGAGATAGCGACGACGGCAAGGGATAGGGAAGTAATAATGCGTATTGGTCGCGTCGCTTTCACCGTGTAAGAGTACTTGGACGATACGGTGTAGGGGTTATGACGACATCAGCAAATGAGTTATATGGCTCACCGGAGCCCAAAATCTCAGTCATCCTGCCGGTTCTCAACGAATCAAAATATTTAGAAGAGGCTGTGAAGGCTGTTCTTGATCAGGATTTTGGCGGCGAGATTGAAATTATTTTAGCCATCGGACCTTCCCACGATGGAACAGAAGTAATTGCTCACTCATTAGCTAAAGCAGATTCTCGTGTTGCGGTTGTTTTAAATCCAACAGGACGCACTGCTGCAGGTCTTAATCTGGCAGTTGCTGCAAGTAGATACTCAATTATTGTGCGAGTAGATGGCCACTCTAGAATTCCAAGCAATTATCTTTCCCTTGCCTTTGAGATCTTGAAAGAAACTGGCGCTGTCAATGTTGGTGGGATTATGGCTGCAGAGGGCCAAACGGTTTTTGAGAGAGGTGTTGCACGAGCAATGCGCAGCCCGTTAGGAGTTGGCGCTTCTCGTTTTCATACAGGTGGTGGCGCAGCATCGGTTGATACGGTGTATCTAGGAGCATTTCGAAAGCAAGCTTTGATTGCAGTTGGTGGATTTGATGAGAGATTTACACGAGCACAGGATTGGGAGTTAAATTTTCGATTGCGTGCAGCTGGTGGAACAATCTATTTCGATCCGCGATTAGTTGTTACATACCGCCCACGGTCAACAGTCAAAGCACTTGCAAAACAGTATTTTGAATATGGACGTTGGCGCCGAGTTGTATCACGCAGACATGAAGGAACAATCAACTACAGATATCTTGCACCGCCATTTACAGTAGTTGGGGTTGTTTCATCATTGATCCTTGGTGCGAGCGTTTCACCCATTCTCTTCTTGCCCGCACTGACATATGCATTATTCATTCTCATTGCATCGGTGAGAATTGGTAAATCACTCGGTGAGTTTGTCTCACTGCCACTTATTTTGCTCACAATGCATATGACATGGGGTATTGGCTTTCTAACTTCGCCAAAGTCGTTAGCGCCTGCGGTAACCTTACGACCGTGAGCACTCCAACGCAGGTCTATGAGCCATTTCGCGCTGGCCTGCCACCACTGAGGAAATACTGGAAGTCTCTATGGTCACGCCGGACATTTATATCTGAATATTCACGTTCAGAGCTTCGTGAACAGCATTTTGATTCAGCGTTCGGTCAGCTATGGCTTGTACTGAATCCTTTGTTGTTATCAGCCGTTTATTTCCTATTGATTGTAATTATCAGTGGATCATCAGATAGCACCCGATATGCGCACCTGACTGCAACGCTTTTTCTTTTCTATCTAGTAGCTAACTCATTAACTGGTGGCGTTAAATCAATTAC
>JBEATO010000078.1:0-4612 GCA_041161945.1 Actinomycetota bacterium | reverse complement strand
TCAGAGGGTATTACTCCAAACCAAGAAATACCGATGAAGTAATTGCAGCAGTGGGACTAGAGAATAAAACTGGAGCGCTCATTCGCAATCTTTCGGGCGGCCAGCGCCGACGTTTAGATGTCGCTCTTGGAATTATCGGAAGCCCTGAGCTCCTTTTTCTCGATGAACCAACAACAGGCTTTGATCCTGAAGCACGTAGAGCTTTTTGGGCACTTATTGAGCAATTGCGCGGGACTGGAACAACAATTCTGCTCACCACCCACTATCTAGATGAAGCTGAAGCTTTAGCTGATCGTGTGGCAGTTATTAACAATGGTTTGATCATCGAAGTATCCACGCCTGCTGAATTAGGTGGACGTGCTACTGCTCAAGCAGTTGTGACTTGGCGTGATGGCAGCCAGATAAAAACAGAGGCAACAGATAACCCAACTGCAGTTGTTGCTCGCCTGTCTGCCCACTTTGGTGGAGAGATTCCAGAGCTGGCAGTGATCAGACCCTCACTTGAAGATATCTACCTAACGATGATTGGGGGTAGAGATGAATAAGATTCCTAGCGCCCTAAATCTAGGTATCCGTCGCGGTGGACTTGAGATTAGGCAGTTTGCCCGCCAACGTGAGTCAGTTGTCTTTACGCTTTTGTTCCCAGTTATCTTGTTAGCAATATTTGGCTCTGTCTTTAAAGACACTATTGCCCCTGGTGTGACTTTCTCGCAGTACTTTGTAGCGGGAATGATCGCCTCTGGCCTCGTTAATACTGGCTTTCAATCACTAGCAATCACGATTCCAATGGAGCGCGATGTTGGCGGCTTAAAGCGCCTGCGTGGCACACCAATGCCAGCCTCAAGCTATTTCATTGGTAAAGCGATTTTGATTGCAGTAAGCATGATTATCCAAATCGCACTTCTCTTTGGATTTGGACTTCTATTTTTTGGTGTTGAAATGCCAACAGAGTTAAGTAAGTGGCTTACCTTCACCTGGTTAGTTCTACTTGGCAGTGCCTGTTCTACGGCACTGGGTATCGCATTTTCAATTGTTCCAAAGAGTGGCCGCGGCGCCTCCGCTGTTGTTTCACCCATCGTCATCATTTTGCAGTTCTTTAGTGGTGTGTTCTTTGTTTTCACCCAACTACCGACCTGGATGCAACAACTTGCTGCAATATTTCCCCTCAAGTGGCTCACCCAAGGTATGCGCTCAGTGTTTTTGCCTGATTCATTTGCTGCCCAAGAAGTAGCTAAATCTTGGGAGACAGGCAGAACGTTTCAAATCCTTGTTCTCTGGCTTGTGATTGGAATCTTTTTCTCGGTTCGCAAATTTAAGTGGGATCGCGATTAAGCGCATTTTAGGCATCGTAATCACGTTAATGCTGGCATTAGCGATGGTGCCAACCCATGCTGCAACGACGAAAGCTACGCCCGTACCTACGGCTAAAGCCTCCGCTAAACCTTCGGTTTCTGCAAAAGCCACGTCTAAACCCACTGCTACAAAAAAGGCTGTTGTTAAAAAGAAACCACGCAAGAAAGTAACAATCACGCCATCACCAAAACCTAAATGGCCACCGAGTGGATTTAAGGCAAATGGTGATGTCTATGCAAAGATCCCAAATGCAAAAGAGTTAGTCGGAACAGCATCAAATAGCAAGATTTTGACCGCACAGTTAGCCCAAAAGGTTGATGGTGTTGCAATCTGTGAAAAGTATTCATGTGGGGCGGTGCAAGTGGCCTCCCTGGATGGCTGCACGTGGTGGGAAGTTAATTCAAAGTTAGTAGGAGAAACCTCAGCTACTGATAAGACATTGAAAACTTTTGGAAGTATCCGGACTCTTGCAAGCAAAACTAAGAGCAAACAGATAACAACAATTTTAATAATCAGTCAGGAACCTCTGGAATTAAGGCATGTAGTAACTAATATCTCAGCTATCTGCCACAAAAATCCAGCTACTGAGAAAATTCCAAGCACTACTTATAAATCAGCTACAAACTAACGATTGGCTCCTGGAACCCATAGTTGGTCGCCGATTTCCTTATTTGCATAACGTGCCAAAACAAAGAGCAGGTCTGAACAACGGTTGAGGTATTTAGCAGTTAATGGATTTACTCCCCCACCAAATGCGTGGATAGCTGCCCATGTGCGACGCTCTGCACGACGAACTACTGTGCGGGCAACATGAAGGTGAGCTGCTGCAGGAGTTCCAGAAGGCAAAACGAAAGAGCGCAATGATTCAAGCTCTGAATTGAACTTATCAATCTGTTCTTCTAAATAAACAACTTGAGATTCCAATACGCGCAAGGGCTCAAAGGCAGGTGCATCAACAACCGGCGTGCACAGATCTGCGCCCACATCGAAAAGATCATTTTGGATACGCACTAACAACGCGCGCACATCATCTGAAAGCTCATCAGTTGCTAGAACAACTCCAATGGAAGAGTTGCCTTCATCAACAGTTGCATAGGCTTCAAGACGTGGATCGTTTTTAGATGTTCGGCTCATGTCTCCTAGGGAGGTAGTGCCGTCATCGCCTGTCTTGGTGTAAATGCGCGTTAAATTAACCATGCCCGTAGCCTATAAGTAGACTGCGGCTATGGCATCCCACGACCGTTTCCGCGTAACTGGCGGTACCGCGCTGCGTGGTGAGGTCACAATTTCTGGGGCTAAGAACTCAGTTCTAAAACTAATGGCTGCCTCACTTCTAGCCACTGGCAAAACCACCATCACTAATGTGCCAGAAATCGCTGATGTGGACATCATGGCCGATCTTCTCACTCGACTTGGTTGCACGGTTGTCCGCAGCCAATCTCAAGTAAGTATTGATGTGCCCCAAATTCCAGGACATCGCGCTGACTATGACTTAGTGCGCAAAATGCGTGCATCAATTAACGTACTCGGCCCATTAGTTGCTCGCGTAGGTGAAGCAGAAGTTGCTTTGCCTGGAGGAGATGCAATTGGATCTCGCGGATTAGATTTTCATATCAAGGGTCTTGAAGCCTTGGGCGCTAAGGCACATATTGAACATGGTTACGTAGTTGCCCAAGCACCCAATGGATTAACAGGTGCGGTAATAGATCTAGATTTCCCAAGCGTTGGTGCCACAGAAAACATTATGACGGCAGCGGTTTTAGCCAAAGGTGTCACAACAATTGATAACGCAGCCCGTGAACCTGATTTAGTAGATCTTGGTGAGTTCTTAATTTCAATGGGTGCAATCATTCAAGGCTTAGGCACTCCAACAATTACCATCACAGGGGTTAGCGAATTAAAGCCAACAACTCATGCAACCATTCCTGATCGCATCATCACTGGAACATGGGCCTTTGCAGCTGCCATGACACGTGGTGACATAACAATTCATGGAGCTCGCGCTGAACATCTTGAATTACCACTTGAAAAACTGGCATCGGCTGGCGCAATTGTTACAACCACTGCCGATGGAATTCGCGTGCGAATGGATGTTCGACCACAAGCAATTGACGTTGCAACACTTCCCTATCCAGGATTTCCAACAGATCTACTACCTATGGTTATTGCCCTTAACTCCATCGCCGATGGTCATTCATTGGTCACTGAAAACGTCTTTGAATCACGCTTTATGTTTGTTAATGAGCTCAGTCGCCTAGGTGCTCAGATTTCAGTTGATGGCCATCACGCTTCAATCGAAGGCGTTCCTGAGCTCTCAGGTGCTCCAGTTGAAGCTCACGATATCCGCGCTGGTGCTGGCTTAATTTTGGCTGCATTAGTAAGTGAAGGTGAATCAACTATTGATCAGGCATTCCACGTTGATCGTGGTTATCCCAACTTTGCCGAGCAGCTACAGGGCCTTGGCGCGAAAGTAACTCGCGAATAATGGCGATTCCAGATCGTAACTTAGCCCTTGAACTCATTCGAGTAACAGAAACTGCAGCCCTTGCTGCAGCGCCTTGGGTGGGACGTGGACAAAAAGATTTAGCAGATAAGGCCGCAGTTGAAGCAATGCGCAAGATGATCAACACCGTTGATATGGCAGGTGTTGTTGTTATCGGTGAAGGCGAAAAAGATAACGCCCCCATGCTTCACAACGGTGAAAGCGTTGGAAACCAAGAAGGGCCTGCGTGTGATGTGGCAGTTGACCCAATCGATGGAACATCACTAACAGCAAATGGAATGAATGGTGCAATTTCAGTTATTGCTCTAGCTCCACGTGGCTCAATGTATGACCCAAAAACTTCCTTTTACATGAACAAGATAGTAACTGGCCCCGAGGCTGCCCATGTCATAGATATCAATGCAAGCACAGCCGATAACATCAAGGCAGTTGCCAAATCTAAGAACTTGGCAGTTAGTGATATTACTGTCGTTGTGTTAAATCGCCCGCGTCACGAACAGTTGATAGCCGAAATTCGCGCAGCTGGTGCACGTATTCGACTCATCCAAGATGGCGATGTTGCAGCAGCAATTGAAACTGCACGTCCCAACACTGGAATTGATTTACTAATGGGCATTGGTGGCACTCCAGAGGGTGTAATCACCGCTGCGGCAATGATTTGCTTAGGTGGTGCCATTCAAGGTCAACTTCATATCGATGGAAAAAGCTCTGGCCCAATTCTTACAACGCGTGATTTAGTGAATTCAGATGATGTTT
>JBEATO010000144.1:0-5129 GCA_041161945.1 Actinomycetota bacterium | reverse complement strand
GCATCTTGGGCAAACCAACCCTGAATAGGAACCTGTAATTCTTTTTGAATCTTCTTACTCACATATAACCAAGCAGGTGAACCTGGACCAGAGTTACCATATTTATATGTGCAACCAACACAGAGATCAACTCCGTTTGCATCAAGATTTAACTCAATCGCACCAACTGCGTGGCTAGCATCCCAAACAACTAAACCACCAATTGCACGTACTTGATCGGTAATTGATTTGATATCAGTTCTAGCGCCTGAGCGATATTGAATAACTTGTAACGTCACAAGTGCAACATCATCATTGAGATATGGCGCGAGAACTTGAGTTGTGATGCGCTCATGTATTGCTACTGCAGGATCTTCGTTTTCAATAAGAACGAGCTTTAAACCAAATTGCTTTGCAATTCCATCAAGGATGTATCGATCTGTTGGAAAGTTTGCTGCATCTGTAATGATTGTTTTACGTCCAGGACGCGCATGCACGGCGGCTAGACAAAGTTGATAAAAGTTAACTGATGTTGTGTCACACACAAGAATTTGGCCAGGTCCTGCACCAAGGGCAGCTTGTCCTAATAAATCTCCTGTTGGTTGTGCTTCATCAACCCAATGGCCCCAGCCAGTTACAACTTCTGCGCCCCATTCAGTCATCAGATTATTCACAGCAGAGATAGTCTCTTTTGGAAGGCGACCTAATGAATTTCCATCCAAATAACACATCTCGGGGTCTGCGACCACAAATTGTGATTTGAAATGAGCCAATGGATCGTTTTTATCTAGCTCTAGGGCGTAAGCGCGGTCAGTAACGTTCATGAAGGAAAGGTACGCTCTCCCATCATGGCGCGCAATGTTGTAAATATCGAAGAGGTCTCAAAAGCCTTTGATATTAAAGAGCTTTTAATAGGGGTCTCTTTAGGTGTATCTGAGGGCGATCGCATCGGCATTGTTGGCCGAAATGGCTCAGGAAAATCAACGCTCATGAAGATTATTGCTGGAGTTGAAACTCCAGATGCTGGCCGCGTAACTAAATCAAACTCAGCACGTATTGGTTTGTTGTCTCAAGTTGATTCAGCAAATCCTGAGAGCACTGTTGGTGAAGTTGTATTAGGCGATACAGCAAAGCATGAGTGGGCTAGTGAGCCAAATATTCGTGAAGTCTTCACAGGCCTATTTGGTTCTTTCGATGATCATATTTTTGACCGCAAATTCGGACAGCTATCTGGCGGTGAACGCAGACGCGTGGGATTAGCCAAGCTACTTATCAATGAACTTGATTTAATTTTGCTCGATGAACCAACGAACCATTTAGATGTTGAGGGTGTTGCCTGGTTGGCACAATATTTAAACAATCGAAAATCTCTAGCGGTAACTGTTGTCACGCACGATCGTTGGTTTCTAGATGCAGTCACTGATCGCACATGGGAAGTCGTTGGTGGAAAAGTTGAAGAGTATGACGGTGGCTATAGTGCTTTCGTTTTAGCAAAAGCAGAACGAGCCCGCCAAACATCAGTGATGGATCAACGTAGAAATATGTTGATTAAGAAAGAGCTTGCATGGCTTCGCCGAGGAGCACCTGCGCAAACTGTAAAACCAAAGTTTCGAGTCGATGCCGCAAATGAATTAATTGCCGGTGAGCCCGAGCCACGCAACCAAGGCGAACTTCTTAAATTTGCTCTCAACCGTTTAGGTAAGACGGTTTATGAGGCCCACCATGTGCAGGTCAAACTTGGTGATAATGAGTTAATCAATGATTTGTATTGGAATGTTGGTCCTGGAGATCGCATTGGCATTGTGGGTATTAATGGCGCTGGCAAAACAACGCTCATGAAAACTCTGGTGGGGGAAATTCAACCCACAGCAGGAAAACTTGTAACAGGTATAACTGTTAAAGCGGCTTTTCTTACACAACATCTAGATGAGTTAGATCCCACGTGGCGAGTATTAGAGGCAGTTGAAAAGGTTGCTAATCGTGTTGAAATCGGTGGAGGACGAGAACTATCTGCATCACAACTATGTGAGCGTTTAGGTTTTGATCGCGAATCACAGTGGACTCCAGTTGGTGATTTATCAGGTGGTGAAAAACGACGCCTGCAACTCACACGTTTACTCATGGATAGTCCCAATGTCTTATTACTCGATGAGCCTACAAATGATTTTGATATTGAAACCCTGACTGAACTAGAGGATTTGCTTGATGGTTATGGCGGAACCTTGATTGTTATTTCTCACGATAGGTATTTCTTAGAGCGCGTTTGTGATCGCTTTGTTGGTTTGTTGGGGGATAAGAATGTGAGAGATCTTCCACGTGGTGTGGATGAATACTTAAAGCTTCGCTATGAATCCTTACAATCCGATGTCAGTGCACCTAAGGAGAAGAAGACATCTAGCGCAGCCGAAGAGCGTCAACTTAAAAAGGACAGAGTCCGCCTCGAGCGCCAGATGGAAAAAGCTGATTCGCGGATCACCGAACTTGAGGGTGAGCAAGAAGGTGCATCTTTTGATGCTGGGCGTTTGAATGAAATTACCAATGAGTTAGCGCAGTTGCGTGGTGAAAAAAATAGACTCGAGGAAGAATGGCTTCAGGTCACGGTTTTACTAGAAGGATAAGTTAAAATTCTCGGCATGAGCCAAATATCGCATGTAGTTGAATCAATCCTCTTTCGTTCTCGCTTTCTGCTCGCCCCGCTCTATTTGGGGTTAGTTGGCGCGCTAGCTCTCTTGGGTTACCGCTTTATCATTGAATTTATTCACTTAGCTGAAAAAATTGGCGATGCAACACCACAGAGCTTTACTCTTGATCTTCTTGCTCTTTTAGATTTAACGTTGCTTGCTAACCTTATTTTGATGGTTATTTTCGCTGGCTATGAGAACTTTGTCTCTCGCATCGATGTTGCATCTGAATCAAAAGATCGCCCTCACTGGATGGGAACTATTGACTTTAGTGGCTTGAAAATTAAGTTAATTGGCTCTCTAGTAGCGATTTCAGTAATTGAACTACTTAAAGACTTTATTGAACTAGCTGGTCAAGACAATGTTGGTGGCGGAACTAAATGGCGAATCGTCATTCACCTGACATTTGTGGCCTCTGGTGTCTTGTTTGCGCTTATGGATTGGATTGCCGACAAGCGAGAGTTCAGCGGCACGCATTAGTAGATGCGTTTAGATCTTCTTGCTGCGCTTTCAGGCTTAATGATTGCCTTGCAGGCGCGTGCAAATGGCGAACTTTCACACCGGCTCAATAATGGTTTAGAAGCAGCTCTTGTATCTTTTGGTTCAGGATTAATCATTATTGCGGCGATTGCAGTATTTAATCCAGCTATTAAAGAAGGAATTAAGAACTTACGAGTTGCAGTTGCTAATAAAGAGATTGCCCGATGGAAACTGCTTGCCGGGGCTTTAGGTGGAAGTTTTGTTGCGATTCAAACTCATATCGTTCCCCTCATTGGTGTTGCAATCTATTCAGTGGCATCAATTGCAGGACAAACAGCGATGTCATTAGTCGTGGATCGAATTGGCCTTACTGGTGGCGGCAAGAAACTTATTTCTGGGCGCCGGGTTGCAGCAGCTGTATTAACTGTTTTAGCTGTCTTTGTTTCAGTCTTTGATCGTATTGATGCCAAGAATCTTTCACTTTTTGCAGTAGTACTGGGATGTATAGCTGGTGCTGTGGTGGGTGTACAGCGCGCACTTAATGGCCAAATTAATGAGCATTCACACCAAAGCTTTACTACTTCACTTCTTAACTTCATCACAGGGACATCACTGCTTGTTATTCTGATTCTGGGCGGTGTTCTCATAGGAAAGATTGAGCTTGTCCCACTTCCAGCTGGCCCATGGTGGATATACACCGGTGGAGTAATTGGCGTTATTTACATCGCTTTCACTTCAACGATTGTGCAACATCTAGGGGTATTAACTTTCACTCTCTTTAGTGTTGGCGGACAATTAGTTGGATCATTAGTAATTGACTTGATTTCACCAACAAATGGTGTGAATGTGAGTGCCTACCTGGTAACTGGAATTGTTATGACGTACTTAGGTGTTATCGCCGGTGGCGTAAGTAGTTCACGAGTGCAGAAACCAAAGAGGCTGTAATAAAGAAGGCTGCGATTGCGTAAGACCACGTTTTAACCCAAGGCAATGAAGCAGCGTAATATCCGGCAAGAGTTATTCCTACACCCCATAACAAGGCCCCAAGAATGTTTGCTGAAAGAAATTTGTAGTAGTTCATCTTTGATGCACCGGCAATAGGTGGCACGAAGGTGCGAATCCAAGGGAAGAAGCGCGCAGCAACTACCGCCCACCATCCAGTTTGTTCGTAGAAGCGCTCTGAACGGGCAATCATCTTTTGCATGCGCGGGGAGTCATGCTTATCTAGATAAGGGCGTCCCACTAAGCGGCCGATTACGAAACCGACTTGATCTCCCAAGAACGCTGCGATGAAGATAACGGTGACAAGGATGACGATATTTACATCACCGTGAGCAGCTGCAACTAATCCCGCACTAAAAAGGATTGAATCACCAGGTAAGAAAAAGGCAAAGAGAACACCGGTCTCAAAGAAAACTATTGCTCCCACAACTAAGTAGATTAAATACGGTGCAAGGTTAGAGAGTTGAGAATCAAATGATGCAGCTAGTTCAATCACACTGACTTCTTAACCGCCGCAGCTACAGCTTTAGTCACATTTGGATCAAAGACGCTGGGCACGATAAATGAGGCATTGAGTTGTTCAGGAGAGACGCAGTCAGCTATAGCTTCAGCTGCTGCAACTAATAACTTATCGGTGATCTTGTGGGCATTAGCATCGAGTAATCCGCGGAAGATTCCAGGAAATGCCAAAACATTGTTAATTTGATTTGGTTGATCACTACGACCTGTAGCAACAACGGTTGCATACTTACGTGCCAGAACTGGGTCAACCTCAGGATCTGGGTTAGCAAGTGCGAAAATAATTGAACCCTTTGCCATAGTTGCAATGTCTGCTTCCTTAAGGATATTTGGTGCACTCACACCGATAAAGACATCAGCACCAACGAGAGCCTCTGGCATTGTGCCAATAAAGTTATGTGGATTGCTGTTATCAATAAACCACTGCTGCATTGAATCATCAGATTTCATCTGGTTATGGATGACGCC
>JBEATO010000143.1:0-5185 GCA_041161945.1 Actinomycetota bacterium | reverse complement strand
ATTAAGCAACGCTGCTCCACAGGTGCTTGCGCGACTTCGTGGTACAAAAGCACCTGCCAGCCTTGAAGGCTCGCAAATGAAGATAAATATCTTGTTAAAGTCCTTGCCTCAATTAAAGTCTGGAATAGATCCACGATTGGCTTTTGCAGGAACATTTCATGCCCATGAATCATTTGCGCAGTGTGAATCTACTTTTGCCGATTCCAAGGCTGGCACTATGCCAGAAATGCTTCCGATTGAAATGTACTGTCACACACTTACTGATCCATCCATTCTTAGTACTGAACTGCAAGAGCAGGGATATCAAACTCTTACACTCTTTGGTTTACACACCCCAGCAGCCCTCTTTGATACCAATAATGAAGAGGCAAAAGCTGCTGCACTAAAAGCTGCATTAGCCTCACTTAATCAATATTTAGTCGAGCCCATTGAAAATGTCATTGCTGCTATTGAAGTTAAGTCACCGTTAGATATTGAGGGTGATGTGGGACTGCCTCGTGGCAATATCTTCCATAAAGATTTAAGTTTTCCTTTCCGTGAAGAGAACCAACAAACACGCTGGGGCGTGGAAACAGATGATCCCCGCATCTTTATCTGTGGCGCAGGAGCTATTCGTGGCGGTGGCGTGAGCGGAATTCCTGGCCATAACGCTGCAATGGCAGTGCTTGAAGCATCAGCATAGGATTAGCAGATGAGCAAAAAAATTGAAACCAGCGCCATTACTGCGGGGCGTCCACCGGTAACACCGGATGCACCACTGAATCCTTCAATTGATTTAACTTCAACTTTTCATTCTGGTGGACCAATTGGTTATGGTCGCTATGGCAATCAAACATGGACTTCGCTAGAAGAAGCAATTAGTGAGTTAGAGGGCGGACAAACTCTTACGTTTTCTTCTGGTATGGCAGCCATCAGCGCAGTGTTTTCAATTCTTCCCATCGGAGCACCAGTTGTTGCTTCCAATCAGGGCTATAGCGGTGTGATGAGTTTGCTGAATTCTTTTCATACAAGTGGTCGCCTTGAAGTTAGATTTGTAGATGTAGTAAACACACAAGAGGTCATTGATTCCATGAAGGGTGCTGCGCTCATCTGGCTTGAGTCACCTACTAATCCATGTCTTGATGTTGCTGATCTTGAAAAGTTAATCGCTGCAGCTAAGAAATTAGGAATTGGTGTTGCAGTAGATAACACTTTTGCAACTCCGCTTGTTCAAAATCCTTTAGCAATGGGCGCTGACATAGTGATGCACTCAGTTACAAAGTTCCTATCTGGTCATAGTGATGTTTTGATGGGCTCACTTTCAACAAATGATCCCGCTCTCTATAAGCGCTTGCATGACTCACGCAGTTTCAACGGATCTATCCCAGGACCATTTGAGGCCTGGCTAGCTCTGCGCGGCCTTCGCACATTCCCACTTCGCTTCAATAAATCACAAGAGAGTGCCAAAGAGTTAGTTAAAAGACTTTCTGAGCATCCAAAAATCTCACGCGTTCGCTACCCAGGTTTTGGTGCCATTGTTTCTTTTGAAGTTGATGGAACTGCAGAGCAAACCCAAAAGGTCTGTGAATCATCAACGATGATCGCCCATGCCACATCTTTAGGTGGAGTGGAGTCACTATGGGAGCGCAGACGTCGCTGGCCAATTGAAAGCCCAACTGTTCCAGAGCAGCTCATCCGTTTATCGGTGGGTTGTGAGCACGTTGATGATATTTGGGACGACATAACTAGGGCCCTGAACGCTATCTAGCGCGGGAAATCGCAATAGAGAGTATTTTTATCTCATGGTTAAAGCCTTCCGCCGAGTAATCGCAGCAGTAACTGTTGCTGTGTTGGCTTTTCGTGCCGTGGGCTCTTTTCTCTCATGGATAGAACACCAAGAAGACACTGTGGCAGATACGTGGATTGATGAAGATGAGTTTGAGGATGTCTGATTCAACATACGTTGCAGGAACATGCAATATCGGGCAGAAAGAGATTCGCAGAAGGCAGTTCGTAGCGCTCGTCGGTTTGTTTCTTTCACTATCTTCTTTAATCGCAATGATTTCTGTTAGCGCACCACGCGGTGCACGTATTGGAATATTTCTTCCTTTAATGGTCGCAGCAGTGGGATATGTTCAATCTCGCAGCAAGTTTTGTCTCGCCTATGGTTTTGCAGGCACGTTCAACTTTGGCAAACTCGGAGATTTATCACGTGTGAGTGACCCACAAGACAAAGCAGCCGATCGCGCCACAGCGCTAAAGATTCTTGGCAAATCATTCCTGCTTGCTTCTATAGCAACATTGGTGGTTTTAGTACTACCCTTCTAAGCATGAAGATACAAATTCATACACGTAATGCCGGCCTTGCCGAAGATTTTAGAGATATAGCAGAAGAGAAATTAAATTCAATGGAGCGCTTTGGCGTGGTCATTGACCGCGTTGAAGTAGAGATACTTCATGAAACCAATCCACGTTTAGGTAAGCACTCACATAGAGTGATTGTGACTTCTCACGGTTCTGGGCCACTGCTTCGCGCTGAAGCTAGTGAATTCAACGATCTTGCTGCCTTTGATGGCGCAATGAAGATCTTTGATATTCAAATCCGTAAGATTCATGAAAAGAGCAAAGATCACAATCGAGAAACGTTGAGAGACAAAGAAAGAATTTAAGTTAAGAACCAACCAGTTGAACGAGCTGGGATAACCTTTTTTCCATCTCGTGCATCCACGGTGCCCCCGCTGACGATTATTAACTTGCCGGCCGCATCACACTCTTTGGCAGAATCTGAAAGATTCATGACCACTGTGATAGATCCTCTGGAATATGAGAGCAAAGAATCGTTTTTATGACCGTGTTGGGAGGATTCAAGCCAAGTAATTCCACCTGCTCCAACTAAGAATTCCTTACGTAGCTCTAGTGCATTTTTATACAAATGTAATGAGCTCTTAGGATCAGCTAATTCATTCTCAATAGTTAAATCTTTCCAGCTTTGCGAAATTGGAAGCCATGGCTTTGCAGTGCTAAATCCAAAAGGTGTTGTGTCTCCACTCCAAGGAAGCGGTACTCGTGCGCCATCTCTACCTTTAATGGCGCCATTGGTTCTAAAAAACGTTGGGTCTTGGCGATCTGAATCTTGGAGTTGCCCATCAGGTAATCCAAGTTCTTGACCAGCAAAAACATATGCAGAGCCAGGTAGTCCAAAGACAAAAAGTGCTAGAGCGCGTGCTTGCTCATCACCAATTCGGCTAGCAACACGGGGTGAATCATGATTACTCAGCGCCCATGTTGGCAGGGCGTTAACAGTTGCATTGAGTGAAATTGATCGCTCAACAACATCGAATAGAACATCGGAATCAAATTCTGCTGTTAGTAAATCAAAGTTAAAGACTTGATGAAGCTCATCTGCTCGAACATAACGCGTTGCATTCACAGGAGGATGAACCCAAGCCTCAGCAACTGCCATGATCTCGCGACCTGTATATGAGTCAAAGAGTTTGCGCCACTTTCTATAAATCTCGTGGACTCCTTGGCGATCAAAATAAGGAACAGTGAGCAAGAGTGCATTGCGCTCTTCAGAATCCATTGCCACATCAAGACGTAGTGCGTTGCTCAACCCTTGAGGATCTGGGTGATTCGTCAATACGTCTTCTTTTATCAACCCATGGGCGACATCGATTCTGAAACCATCCACGCCTAAATCAATCCAAAAGCGCAGAGTCTGTTCAAAGTCAGCATTTACCTCAGGGTTTTCCCAATTCAAATCCGGCTGTGTTGAGTCAAAGAGGTGCAAATAGAACTGACCATCTTCTACTTGAGTCCATGATGGGCCGCCGAAAAGTGAGATCCAGTTATTAGGGGGAGTTCCATCTTCATTTGCATCATAGAAATGGAATCGCTCACGCTCTTTTGAACCACGCTTTGACTTGAGAGCTGCCTGAAACCATTCGTGTTGATCAGAGAAGTGATTAGGAACGATGTCAGCAATTACACGAAGATTGCGCTTATGTGCCTGGGTGATTAACTCTCTAGCATCTTCTAAATTTCCAAAACGTGGATCAACATCACGTGGATTAGCTACGTCATATCCGCCATCTTTATTTGGAGATGTATAAAAAGGGCTCAACCAAATCGCATCTACACCGAGGCTTTTCACATAATCCAACTTGCTTGTGATTCCAGGTAGATCGCCCTCACCATCGCTATTGCTATCAAAGAATGAGCGTGGATAGATCTGGTAAATCGTGGCTTCTTTCCACCACGGTGAGGAGTTCATGAGGTGAACTTATGCGGTTCTTATGAACCCAAGCAATGCAAGAAGACTGAAACTATGGTCAGCAATGTCTCGCTTTTATAACGATTTAATGCACAAGGGCCAGCACTAAATGACGCATCTCACTTAATCAAAAATGATGGTGAGTAAATTCTCTATCGTGTTGGAGAGGGTGAAGATTTCTTATTTTTCATTTTATTTAGCGTTGCCATTTCAACTGGCTTTACTGGCTTTAGAGGAGGAGTTGGTAAAGCACCGAGTGCGGCTATTGCAGCATCACGAGCAACACTTGCTGCAGTTATAGCGATTTTTTGTTTAGAAATAATCTCATTTTTAGCAGCAGCCGTTTTGGCTATTTTAATTGTCATGCGAGCTTCATAGTTTGCATCATTTACGGCAAGCATAAATGTTCGATTAATCTGTGATCGTGCTTTTTCACGAGCCTGCACTAAATTACGGTATCGATCTAAATCCAACTTGTATTGATTCATTAACATTTGATAATCAGGGGATGGTGAAGGAGAAGGTGTAGGTGAAGGTGAAGGAGTTGGATCAGCTGAAGCATTAATGCTGGATGAAAAAAGCAGGGTCAGGGAGATGACAACTAGTGCTATCCCTCGCAGTCTCATGCCTAAATGATGCATCTAAGTGTTGTGATTTTTCTGTGAAATGGCCTCGAAGAGTGAAAATTTATTGGATTTAGAGCCCCATCATGCAAGAGTGGCCCTATGGCACAGTTAATTATGATCGTTGATGATGAGCCGGGGGTCCGAGCACTCCTAAATGACACTTTGCGCATTGCCGGCTTTGAGACGGTGGAAGCAACTGATGGAATGTCTGCGTTAACACTTTTGCGTACTCATAAGCCAGATCTCTTAGTTATCGATATCAATATGCCGTTAATGGATGGATTTGAATTAGTAGAGCGCTTGCGAA
>JBEATO010000131.1:0-2618 GCA_041161945.1 Actinomycetota bacterium | reverse complement strand
GATTTACCTGATCCTGAAAGACCCATCACTACGAATACTTCACCTGGAGCAACATCGAAAGAAACATCGCGGACCGCAATAGTGTTGCCGGTCTTTTCGCGAAGCTCTGGTCGAGTCAGTTCAACTAATGGTGAGCCGACTACCTTGTCAGCATTGGCGCCGAATACTTTCCATAGATTCTTTACAGAAATCATTGGTGCGCCAGAATTCATTTATGCATCTCCCCCATCTGCGAACCAACCAGATTTACTAGGAGCATTGTTAGTCCAAATGTGTTTGATTTCAAGGTATTCGCCCAAACCATGCTCACCTAATTCACGGCCAATGCCAGATTGCTTGTATCCGCCCCATTCAGCCCCTGGGCGATATGGGCCAAAGTCATTAACCCAGATCGTTCCGTGGCGAAGTGCGCTGGCAACGCGAGCAGCTTTTACAGAATCCTTTGACCACAGCCCTCCTGAGAGACCAAATGGTGTGTCATTTGCGATTGCAATTGCTTGGGCTTCTGTATCAAAGACTTCAACTGTCATAACAGGACCAAAAGATTCATCTTGAACACAAAACATCTTTGTATCGCAGTTATCTAGAACTGTTGGCAGGTAGTACCAACCATTGGCATGTTCGCTGCTTTCACTGCGCTTTCCACCAACTAATAATGTGGCACCTTCAGCAATACCTTTTTCAACATACTTAGTAACACCTTCTAGGTGCGACTTACTAATGAGTGGCCCAGTCTCAGCCGTTAAATCTTCTGGTCCACCCAGGCGAATCTGCCCAGCCCTGCGCACAATCTCTTTGACAACGCGATCGTGGATAGAGCGCTCAACTATTAAGCGTGTTCCGGCAGAACAGACTTGGCCTGAGTGTAAGAAGGCCGCAGTTACTGCGTTATCGATAGCAGCATCAATATCTGCATCAGCAAAAATAATATGTGGATTCTTTCCACCGAGCTCAAGGGCTAAGCGCTTCACCGTTGAAACAGCTGCCTTCATAATTGTTTGGCCGGTGTTTAATCCACCAGTGAAGGAAACCATGTCCACACGTGGATCATTAATTAAATGGTGGCCAACTACAGAGCCTGGACCTAGTACTAAGTTTGCAACACCTTTAGGCGTGCCAGCCTCTTCAATAGCGCGCATAAGTGCAATAGCACTTTGCGGAGTTAACTCTGATGGCTTAACAATGAATGAGCATCCTGCAACTAAGGCTGGTGCAACTTTCCAAGCAATTTGTAGAAGTGGATAGTTCCATGGACCAATCAATGAGCAAACACCCAGTGGCTCATGAACGATGCGGCTATCAACGTGAGAAAGCCCCACATCCACAACACGATCGTGTTGCTTTAAACCAAGGGCAGCAAAGTGGCGAAAAGTAGCGATGACATCTGCAATGTCATATTCAGCTTCAACGATGCGCTTTCCTGTGTCATCGCTTTCCTTTTTTGCAATTGCTTTTAAGTCACGCTCTAATAAATCTGCAATTTTTGAAACTAATGCGCTGCGTTGTTCAAAGCTCCAGGAAGTAAAGATGCCTGAATCAAAAGAAGTGCGGGCAGCAGTGATTGCATCTAAAACATCTTCCGGTGTGGCCTGAGAAACGGTTGCAACAACACTTTGGTCATGCGGGCTATGCACATCATGTGCCCCACCATCGGATGCGCTTTTCCAAGCACCATCGATATAGAGCGTTGCGACCATTTACTTAATCTAGTTGGCTCTTGCGCTTTGCCACAAACTCATCGAGTTCTTGCTTCATACGTGGATCCATCTCTGGTTGCACATACTCTTCAAGCTTCTTGATATAAATCTCTGAGGCGCGTGCCTTTGTATCTTTTGCCCCAAGTCGCATCCAGCGCTCGTAGTTATCGCTATTTGTTAAAAATGGACGGTAGAAACAGTCACGGAATCGCTCCATGGTGTGTGCAGCGCCCAAGAAGTGACCGCCATGGCCAACTTCAACGTGAGCATCAAAGGCCAGGGATTCAACGTTGAATTCAAGCGGAGTGAACTCAGTCATCAGAGATTGAAGGATTTCAATATCTACAACGAACTTCTCATAGCAAGAGACAAGTCCGCCCTCTAACCAGCCAGCTGTGTGCATGACCCAGTTAGTTCCAGATAAGAATGTAGGCATCATCGTCATCATTGTTTGATAGGCGGATTGAGCATCAACTGTTTGTGATGAGTTCAAGCCACCGCCTCCACGGAAAGGAAGGTTAAAGCTACGTGCGATTTGGCCAGTACAAAGCAGGCCAATACCTGACTCAGGGGTACCGAATTGAGGTGAACCTGATTGCATATCAATATTTGAAAGGAATGAACCAAAGACAATTGGGCATCCTGGGTTAAGAGTTTGAGCAAGTGCAATACCAGTGAGCGCTTCAGCGATTTGCTGAGCAAGTGTTGCTGGAATTGTTACTGGGCTCATGGCACCCATCAAAAGGAATGGTGTGACTACAACTGGCTGTCCTGCAAGAACGTATTCGCGCAAAGAGTCCAGCATGCGATCATCCCAGCGAAGAGGTGAGTTGCAGTTAATCAATGAAATTAACGCTGGGGTATCTTCGATTGATTTGCGACCGCCAAAGATAATTTCAGACATTGCAATAACATCTTTTG
>JBEATO010000122.1:0-5354 GCA_041161945.1 Actinomycetota bacterium | reverse complement strand
ATCCTAACGAATGTGTCCGAGAGGGGACTTGAACCCCTAATCCCTTACGGGAACTAACACCTCAAGCTAGCGCGTCTGCCAATTCCGCCACCCGGACTAAGTGCTGGGCAAGGATAGCAATTTGATGCGAGAATGGCGAAATGACTACATCATCACGCACTGAACTTGAAAATGAAGCTATCCGTATTTGCCAGGAGTTGATCCAGATTCCATCAGTCAACTATGGAGATGGAAAAGGTGATGAAAAGGCAGTTGCAGCACATGTGATGAAGTTGCTGACCGAAGTTGGAATTGAAGCAAAGATGTATGAAGCAGCACCTGGTCGCTGCAATGTCATTGCACGTATTAAAGGAACAGATGCTTCACGACCTGGATTAGTTCTCCATGGTCATATAGATGTAGTTCCAGCTAATGCCGATGATTGGTCGGTAGATCCCTTCAGTGGAGAAATTCGCGATGGAATGATCTGGGGCCGCGGGGCAGTAGATATGAAAAACATGGATGCGATGATTTTGGCGACTGTGCGAGATTGGGCTAGAACTGGGTACAAGCCAAAGCGCGACATTGTTTTAGCTTTCTTTGCTGATGAAGAAGCAGGAAGCATTTACGGGTCGCATTGGATGGTTGATAAGCACCCAGAAGTTTTTGCTGGATGTACTGAAGCAGTCTCAGAAGTTGGTGGGTTCTCAGTAACAGTTGCCGGCGGAAAGCGTCTGTATCTCATTGAAACTGCCGAAAAGGGTATTCACTGGATGCGCCTCACAGCCCATGGTCGCGCAGGACATGGTTCAGTTACTAATAATGAAAATGCACTCACTCGCCTAAGTGAAGCGGTCGCAAAGATTGGTAATCACCAATGGCCACAGCGCTATAGCGCAACTGTCAAAGCTTTTTTCAAAAAGGTAGCAGCAGAAACCGGTAAGGAATACAACGAGAAGGACTTAACGCCACTTCTGAGTGAACTTGGCTTTGCTGCCCGCATGGTTGGTGCCACACTGCAAAACACTGCTAACCCAACGATGCTTGAAGCTGGATATAAGGCAAACGTAATTCCAGGATCTGCTAGCGCTGTAGTAGATGGACGTTTCATTCCTGGCTTTGAAGATGAATTGAATGAAACGATCAAGTCTCTCATTGGGCCAGATATCACGATCGAAACAATTACTACGGATAAAGCATTAGAGGTTCCTTTTGAGGGAGATCTCGTAGATGCGATGTGCGCAGCGATTATGGTTGAAGATCCAGATGGAGTTCCAGTTCCATATGTCATGAGTGGTGGAACTGATAACAAGGCTTTAGCTGAGCTTGGAATTATTGGTTATGGCTTTTCGCCACTCAAACTCGATGCAGACTTTGACTTCATGGCACTGTTTCATGGAGTTGATGAGAGAGTGCCTATTGAGGGACTTACATTCGGCGTGCGAGTACTGAAGGATTTCTTAGAACACGCCTAAAGACTGACGTCATCCAAAGCATTGCGCACGATGTCGGGAAGAGAAATCTCTTCACTTTTTAGTACGCCTCGCAGTTGAGCGCCAGTTCTGGCACCGATAATTGTGCTTGTTACACCGGGCGCATCTCTCACCCACGCAAGTGCAATCTCTAATGGTGAATAACCTAAGCCACTTGCTGCAACGCAGACGGATTCAACAATGCTGCTACTTCTTGAATCCAAATAAGGTGCGATGTCTTTTGCAAAATGAGGAGCAGCTCCACGAGAATCACTTGGAATCCCGTTGCGATACTTACCGGTGAGAACACCTCGTCCTAGGGGAGCCCAAGCAAGAAAGCCCACACCACACGCTTGCGCACTATCTAAGATCTCTATTTCGGCGTCGCGATTAAGCAGCGAGTATTCACTTTGAATAGAAGTGATTGGGGCTTTTGCAGAGTTACTGATTTGTTTAGTAGCCGATTGTGCAAGTTGCCATCCCGTGAAATTTGAAACACCAACATAGCGAGCACGACCGGTGCTATATGCATAATCCAGAGCTGAAAGCGTGTCATCAATTGGTGCAATCGGATCCCACGAGTGGACCTGCCAAACATCTACGAAATCTGTTCCTAGTCTTGCTAAAGAACGATCTAATTCGGCGATGAGTGCGTGACGAGAATTATCAACTGTGCGCACACCTTCAGGGAAGGTCAGACCTGCCTTAGTGGCAATAACAACTTCGTCGCGTTGAAAAAGAGTTCCGATAAGTCCACCGATAACTCGTTCACTATCTCCATCGCCATAGGTTGCAGCGGTGTCGATGAAGTTTCCACCTGCGTCAATAAATGCGCGGCACTGGTCTGCTGCTTCATGTTCGTCGGTATCGCGACCCCACGTCATCGTTCCTAGCGCTAAACGCGAGAGCATTAACCCGCTATTTCCCGCTTTTCGCATCTGCATGGAGAGACCCTAGCAAGTCATGAGAGTAAAACCTGCGATAGCCTTTGCGTTATGCAGATCGTTTTGATTAGACATGCCCATTCTCAAGCAAATGCTCGAGGGGTCTTATCTGGGCGTCTTCCCAATATCTCTCTTTCTGAAAAGGGAATCAAACAGTCCGAAGAGCTTGCTGCCAGATTAGGTGTTTTCCCAATCTCACAAATCCGCATGAGTCCCATGCAAAGGTGCCACGAAACAATTACGCCGTGGCTCAAAGCTCTTCCGCAGGCAAGTCAGAGACTCCTCGTTAAGGATGAGAATCTCACTGAAGTTGATTACGGGAGTTGGAGTGGAAAGAAGTTATCTGTTCTCTCACGCCATAAATTATGGAAGACAGTCCAAGGTAATCCCTCTGCGATGTATTTTCCAGAAGGTGAAGGCTTAGCTCATATGCAGCAAAGGGCTATGAAAGCCGTTCATGAGTCTGTGAATTCAAAACGCAGTGGCGCTGCTGTATTGGTAAGCCATGGCGATGTCATAAAAGCGATTGTTGCTAGTGCTCTTGGAATGCATCTAGATGATTTCCAGAGAATTGTGATCGATCCGGCCTCGGTAACGATTTTGGATTTTTCGCATGGCCAAGCACGTTTAACGCTGATGAATGACTCGCGCTCTGTTCTCCATGATGTTTTGTCGGGTCCCAAGCGAAGTAAAAATCTACTCGGTGGTGGCGCAGGAAAATGAGCTACGAGTTCAAGAGCGTAGATCGCTTTATTTGTGGAACGGTGGGTGAGCCGGGTGAGCGGGAGTTCTATCTCCAGGTTCGCGCTGGATCAGCGTTAGTGAGTGCTTCTCTTGAGAAATCACAAGCTTCAACGTTGGCAGAGCGTTTATCGATTTTATGTAAACAGGTAAGCAAAGAAGATGTCACGCTGGTAGTTGAGCGCGTTGAGCGCGATGATGCACCGCTTGAATCGCCCGTGGACAAGGACTTTGTCATCGGAGCGATATCGATTGCCTGGGATGATGAAGTGAAAAAGGTAAGTGTCGAACTCTTTTCGATCAAAGAGATTGAAGTTGAGGACGAAGTTGCTGATATAACTTTGAATTTAACATTGGGACAAGCCACAGCTTTCATCACGCGAACTACTGCAGTGGTTAACGCAGGACGAATTCCATGTCCTTTCTGCGCCATACCAATTGATCCACGCGGTCACTTATGTCCTAGGGCAAATGGCTACAGACGATAAGCGCCAGATTCTGACGTTAGGTGAGATGTCAGTTACTGGTCGATTAGTTGATGCATCTAATGCAACGCTCTTTGCGACCGCAACGCATGAAGGCGAAGAAGTCGCTTGCATTTACAAACCGGTTGCGGGGGAGCGCCCGCTGTGGGATTTTCCAGATGGAACGTTGGCAGATCGAGAGTATGCAGCCTTTCGCGTGAGTGAGTTTCTTGGACTTGATCTCGTTCCATTAACGATTTTGCGAGAAGGTCCATACGGTATTGGAATGGTTCAGCAGTGGATTGACATTGATGAATCGATTGATTTAGCGGGCTACTTTTCTCAAGATTTGCCTCAATTGCGTTCAATGGCTTTCTTTGACGCAATAATCAACAACACAGATCGCAAGATAGGTCATCTACTTCCAGATGAGGCGGGCCATCTTTATGGTTGCGATCATGGAGTAACTTTTCACGAAGAGGACAAACTGCGAACAGTGCTATGGCAATGGGCAGGTGATGAACTGAGCAGTGCTGAAGTGGAATCACTTGAAACCCTAAAAGATAGCCTTGGCAAGGAATTTGATTTAACTGAGCACTTAACCGAGGTTGAGATTGAAGCCTTGCATGATCGTGTTGTGAGGCTTTTAGAAAATGGGGTAATGCCTCTGCCTAATCCGGAATGGCCCGCTATTCCCTGGCCTGCTTTCTAGCTGCAAAGTTACTAGAATCCACTCATGAAATCCTGGGCATCAGTTGAAATTCCAAAACTGAATAATTCGCTCAATCTGCCTCCGATTTCACTCACTAATTCAAAGACACTCAAGAAAGAAGTTGTTGCCAAGAAAGATGTTTACAGGATGTATGTCTGTGGAATCACTCCCTACGATGCTACACACCTTGGTCATGCGGCGACATATCTAACTTTCGATCTGATTAATCGCTATTTGCGCGCTAGTGGTTCCCAAGTTCTCTATGTTCAAAACATCACAGATATTGATGATCCATTACTTGAGAGAGCTATACGCGATAATGTGAATTGGGAAGATTTAGCAACGTCTCAGATTGATCTTTTTAGAGACGATATGCAGAATTTGCGAGTAATCCCACCCGCTCACTACATCGGGGCAGTTGAGGCGATAGATCTAGTGAGTGAATCAGTCACAGCGCTGCAGGCCTCTGGTTCTATTTATGCAATAGAGCAAGATCTCTTCTTCAAGAATTATTCTTCACCGCAGTTTGGTTCACTTTCACATCTTGATAAAGAAACAATGAAGGAGATCTTTTCTCAACGTGGCGGAAATCCAACTCTGGCCGGAAAGATCGATCCTTTGGATTGTTTAGTGTGGATGGCAAAGCGTGAGAATGAGCCTGGATGGCCCTCCGTTCATGGAGTTGGTCGACCGGGTTGGCACATCGAGTGCACAGCTATCGCTTTGAAATATCTTTCGCCGCTTGAATCCGATGAAACATGTATTGATATTCAAGGCGGTGGAAGTGATCTAATTTTCCCTCACCATGAAATGTGTGCTTCACAAGCTCAAGTTTTAACAGGTAAAGAGCTTGCAGCAACTTATGTTCATGCCGCGATGATTGGTCTTGATGGGGAGAAGATGAGTAAGAGCAAAGGCAATCTGGTCTTTGTATCAAAACTCATCAACTCAGGCACAGACCCAATGGTTATTCGCTTTGCTTTGATGTCAGAGCACTACCGCTTGGATCGCATGTGGACCGATGAACTACTTGCAGATGCGA
>JBEATO010000107.1:0-3595 GCA_041161945.1 Actinomycetota bacterium | reverse complement strand
GGCTAAAACATTTGGTTTAGATTTAAAAGAGATTTCTCCTAAAGAGGCCCAAGATCTCTTTCCTCTCATTGACCTAGAAGGCGTTGTTGGAGCCTGTTATATGGCCTCAGATGGCCAAGTAGATCCCTCGCATCTAGCAATGGCATTAGCAGCCGGTGCACGCCGCCTAGGCGTGCAGATCTTTAGACACACCAGAGTTCTTGAGTTTAAATCAACTAATGGACGCGTAAGCAGTGTTGTTACCGATAAAGGTGAGATTGAATGCGAAATAGTTGTTAACTGCGGCGGAATGTATGCACCGCAAATAGCACGCATGGTCAATGTTCGAGTGCCAATTGTTCCTATGAGTCATCAATACTTAATTACTGAAAACTTTATGGCACAAGATGCCCCATTTTTGCCTTCCCTTCGTGATCCAGATAATTTGATTTACTTCCGCCAAGAAGTATCAGGCTTACTTATGGGGGGATATGAGCGCACATCAAAGGCGTGGTCTGCTGATTACAACAATATTGATGACATCCCAGCAAACTTTAACAATTCATTGTTGGCAGAGGATTGGGATCGCTTTACAGATATCGCTGAAGCTTCACAAAAGCGTGTTCCAAAGATGGCAGAAGTTGGAATTAAGAGTTTTATTAATGGACCAGAGGGCTTCACACCAGATAACGAGTTCTGCTTAGGTGAAACATCCGTTGGTGGTTTCTTTGTCGCTGCAGGTTTTTGTGCCCATGGTATTGCAGGAGCAGGTGGAATCGGCAAAGTAGTTGCTGAGTGGGTTGTTGCTGGTGAGCCAACAATGGATCTGTGGCATATGGATATCAAACGCTTTGGTGCATCCTATGAATCCCCAGATTTTACGTTAAAGCGCATTACAGAGAACTATGAGCAGTACTACGACATCCACTACCCAAGTGAAGAGCGCAAATCTGCAAGGCCAAAGTTTGTCTCCCCTGTCTATGAATGGCACAAAGCAAATGGCGCAGTCTTTGGCGAGAAATCATCATGGGAGCGCGTCAATTTTTATGCAACCAATATCGGCAACGATGCGCTGCGCCCTAAAGACTGGCTAGGAAATCACTGGTCGAGCGCTGTTCAGGTAGAACACAATGCAACGCGGGAAACGGCCGGTTTATTTGATGAATCTAGCTTTGCTAAGGCCCGTGTTAGTGGGGCAAGGGCCGGCGAATTCCTTAACTATGTATGTGCAAATAACGTTGTTAAAGGCGTTGGCAAAACAACCTACACACAGGCACTTAACTCAAAAGCTGGCATTGAATCTGATTACACAGTGACACAAACGGCTGAAAATGAATTCTTTATTGTTACAGGAACTGCCTTTTCTGTGCACGACTTTGGTTGGTTAGAGAAGATGCGCAGAGAACATTCATTTGATGGAGTTGAAATTACAAATATTACAAAAGATCTAGCTTGCTTTGGACTGATGGGTCCAAAGTCCAGAACTATCTTGCAATCACTCACCGATGCTGATCTCTCCCATGCAGCTTTTCCTTTTATGAACTCAAGAGAAATTACTGTGGGTGATATCAAAGTGCGTGCCACCAGACTTACATACGTTGGTGAACTTGGTTGGGAACTCTATTTACCAGTTGCAGAAGGCTTAGCGCTCTGGGAAAAGATTATGGCTGCAGGTAAAGCACATGGGATTAAAGCCTGTGGCTACCGTGCCATTGAATCATTGCGACTTGAAAAAGGTTACAGAGCGTGGGCTGGTGAGATAAACACTGAAACTAATCCTTATGAGGCAGGTCTGGGTTTTGCAGTTTCATTGAAGAAAGAGAATTTCCACGGTAAAGCTGCTGCAGTTGCTGCGCAAGCTAACCTGACCCGTAAGTTAGTTGCCATTACCTTTGATGACATCACCTGTGTGCCATTTGGATCTGAACCGATTCGTATTGGCGAAAAGATTGTTGGACGCATTAAATCTGGCGGCCAGGGATACACAATCAAAAAGGCAATTGCTTATGCCTATCTGCCAATAGAGCACACAGGCGTTGGAACAAGTGTGGACGTGGAGTTCTTTGGTAATTGGCGCACGGGTGTAATTTGTGCAGAGCCTTTGTTTGATCCAAGCAATGAACGCATCCGTTGTTAAATCTCACGATTTAAGATTTACAAAAATACTTTTGTGCACAGCCCACTGTAAAAAGATGCGCCTCTGACCTGCGCTTTTTCAGATGAGGGGTTACCTCTCGGTGGTTACCCACAATTCATCCACCGCTTTGTACACAGGAAAACACGCTTATCCACTCACTTACCCACAGCTTTATCCCCATCACCCCGCATGATTTCTCGCTCAAAAGAGGGGGTGGCACCTAAGTTACGCCTACAAGGAATTCACTTGTCAGTGGCAAATGGGAGGTTTTACGCGTGAGCATCGCAGAACTTCCTAGTAATCGCGCACCGCGCGATAACAATATTTCATCCATTGGTGCAGATTTTGAACGCACACCACCACAAGATCTCATTGCAGAACAATCTGTTCTCGGTGGAATGCTTTTATCTAAAGATGCCATTGCAGATGTTATTGAAATTATTCGCGATCGCGATTTCTATCGCCCAGCACATGAGTTAATTTACGACGCAATTATTGATTTGTATGGCCGCGGTGAACCAGTAGATGCTGTAACAGTTTCATCTGAGTTAACTAAGCGCGGTGACATTGCACGTGCTGGTGGTGCTCCTTATCTTCACACTCTTATCTCATCTGTTCCAACGGCAGCTAACGCTGGTTACTATGCCAAGATTGTTCGCGAACATGCAATCATGCGCCGCTTGGTTGAAGCCGGAACAAAGATTGTTCAACTCGGTTACACCTCAGAAGGTGAAGTCGATGACATGGTGGATCAAGCACAAGCTGAGGTCTATGCAGTCACAGAGCGCCGTGCTTCAGAGGATTACGTTCAACTTTCTACGCTACTTCCACAAGCACTCGATGAGATTGAAGCAATCTCAAAAGGTATTGGTATTGAAGGTGTGAAGAGTGGATTCAAAGATCTAGATGCACTTACTCATGGATTCCATCCAGGTAACATGATTATCTTGGCTGCTCGTCCTGCAATGGGTAAGTCAACGTTAGGTCTTGATATTGCCCGACATGCATCTATTCATGAAGGACAAACCTCTGTCATCTTCTCTCTTGAAATGTCTAAATCAGAAATCACCATGCGTATGCTCTCTGCCGAAGCGCGCGTTGGTTTAAATAACATTCGTGCTGGCACACTCTCAGATGATGAGTGGTCACGTCTTGCCCGCCGTATGGGTGAAATCTCTGAAGCTCCTTTATTTATTGATGATTCACCCAACCTTTCCATGATGGAGATCCGTGCAAAAGCACGCCGCCTGAAGCAGCGCCATAACTTAAAGCTCATCATTATCGACTACTTGCAGCTGATGTCATCAGGTAAAAAGGTTGAAAACCGCCAGCAAGAAGTATCTGAGTTCTCTCGACAGTTGAAGTTAATGGCTAAAGAGCTCAACATCCCTGTTATTGCCATCTCACAGCTCAACCGTTCTCCTGAACAGCGCTCAGATAAGAAGCCAATGCTCTCTGATCTTCGTGAATCAGGTTCTA
>JBEATO010000094.1:0-5145 GCA_041161945.1 Actinomycetota bacterium | reverse complement strand
CCTTCAGTGGCAGGAGGCAGCACGGCAAAGAGATCTCCCACAACACCAAAATCAGCTAATTCAAACAGTGGCGCTTCTGGATCTTTATTAACCACCACGATGTTCTTGCTTGTTTGCATGCCAGCGCGGTGCTGAATTGCCCCTGATATTCCACATGCAACATAGAGCTGTGGGCTAACAGTTTTTCCAGTCTGACCTACTTGATGAGAATGTGGATACCAACCCGCGTCCGTTGCTGCGCGTGATGCACCAACGGCTGCGCCTAATGAATCTGCAAAGGCTTCAACTGTTGCAAAATCTCCATTTGTTCCGCGACCACCTGAGACAACAATGTTGGCTTCAGTTAACTCTGGACGACCACCCTTAACTGGTGGCTCTGTGGAAGTAATCGTTGCTTTCTTTGAGCAATCAGATAGTGGCGCAGTTGTGTTTTCTATTGCTGGGGTTGCTGCGGCAAAGTTTGCAGAGATGGTGTTAGGTCGCACGGTAATTATTGCTGTGCCTTCGTTGACCTTTGAGTGAACAGTTGTTGATCCACCAAAAACCAACTGAGTTGCAGTGCAATCTGCAGCAACATCAACTGCATCAGTAATGATGCCAATCTTTAACTTCATTGCCACGCGACCAGCCACTTCTTTACCAAAGGCGTGTGAAACCACGAGAACTGCTGAAGGAGAGATTTGTCCAATGACATGTGCGAGCGCATCTGCGCAAGCTGCAACGCCATGGCGTACAAAATCATCTGATTCAATGACAAGTACTTTTGTGACTGGTCCTTGATTAATGGAGGCTGCATAGGCTGCCCCCTTGCCAACAGGTGCTAGAACCAATGCTGTTACTTCACCAATGACAGCGCCAGCTGTTGCAATTTCAACCGTTGCTTTAGTTGCCTTTTCGCTAGCGAAATCAGCCAGGATTAATACAGTGCTCATATCAACTTCTTCTCACTCAAGAAATCAACAAGTTTTTGTCCCGCAGTGCCATCATCGGTAACAACAACACCGCCCGCACGTGGTGGACGTGGAGCGGAATCAACTACTGCTGACCACGATTTTGTGAACTGCGCACCAGTACTTGCAAAGTCGCGGACATCAATAACCTTTTTCTTCGCAGCCATAATGCCCTTAAAGGATGGGTAGCGCGGCTCATTAATCTTTTCAACAACACTGATGACACAAGGAAACTCTCCATGGACTTCATCAACGCCAGCCTCTGTTACTCGCGTAATCGAGACTTTCTTAGCCGCTGGATCTACCGAAACCTTAGAAGCAAAAGTTAATTGAGCACATCCCAGCTTCTCGCTCATCATCGCTGGAACAACGCTCATTCGGGCATCTGTTGATTCAGTTCCACAGATAACGATGTCGAACTCACCTTTTAAGATGACATTGGCCAAAACTTCAGCGGTCACAACAGCATCTGCGCCAGCTAAGACAGGATCGCTAATGAGAATCGCATCATTTGCACCCATAGATAAGGCTTTGCGAGCAGCTTCTGTCGCACGCTCTGGCCCCATTGAAATAACAGTGACTGTGTTCGCGCCACCTTCTTCATTTCCACCATGTGCTTCTGCAATTCGAAGTGCTTCTTCAACTGCATATTCATCTAAGTCATTGAGAACTGCATCAACGTTGGTGCGATCTAGTAATCCACCAACCATCTTCTTCTCAGCCCAAGAATCTGGGACCTGTTTGATGCAGACAGCGATCTTCATGTGTCCAAGGTTACTGGCCAGTAACCCGAAAGGCCAACCGAATAAACGAGTAAATACCATCTATTAAGGGCAGTATTGCGCCGTGCTCGCCGCAGATCCCCGAACCCTTGGTGCAACCGTGACTGAGGGCGGAACAAACTTTGCCATCTGGTCCAATGCCGCAGATGCAGTTGAGCTATGCCTATTTAATGAGGTCAATGGCAAGTTAGTAGAAACCCGCTTTGCAATGTCACATCGCAATGGACCAATCTGGCATGGCTATCTAGCAGGTGTGCGCCCAGGTCAGCGCTATGGCTATCGCGTTTATGGACCATGGCAGCCAGAACACGGTGTGCGCTTCAACGCAGCCAAACTTCTCATTGATCCCTATACGCATTGCCTTGATGGGCAACTTCATTACGTTCCTGAAATCTATGGACATGTTGCAACTGATGGCATTGGTAATGGAGATCTATCTGCTCGCGATGATCGGGACAGCGCAGGAAATACTCCATATAGCGTGGTCTCTGATCACCGCGTTCGCGAAATCAATCGCCCACTTGTGCCATGGGCAAAGACAATAATTTATGAAGCACATGTGCAGGGTTTAACAGCCAAGAATATGGAAATTCCTGAACATGAGCGCGGCACATATAAGGCACTTGGCCACCCTTCAACAATTGCACACTTAAAATCAATTGGAACAACTGCACTCGAGCTCTTGCCTATCGCAGCATTTGTAACAGAGCCAGCTATCTATGCGCGTGGTCGTAAGAATTACTGGGGCTATAACTCTTTAGCTTTTAGTGCACCGCACGCTGCCTATGCATCAACTCAAGATCCCATTAGCGAACTGCAGTTCTCTGTTGATCAACTCCATAATGCCGGTATTGAAGTGATTTTAGATGTTGTCTATAACCACACTGCTGAAGGTGGAGTAGGTGGACCAACTCTTTCCTATAAGGGAATTGATAACAAGGCCTACTACCGCCATGATGCAGAAGGCAATTATGTCGATGTCACTGGATGTGGAAACACTTTTGCTGCAAGTAATCCTCACTCTGTGCGACAGATTATTGACTCACTGCGCTGGTGGGTTGAAGTGATTGGCGTGGATGGATTCCGCTTTGACTTAACAACCGCCCTCTACACAAGCCACAGCGCCTTTAATTCATCACTCATGTCAGCTATTGAATCTGACTCAGTTTTGCGTAACTTAAAAATGATTGCTGAACCATGGGATATCTCCCGCTACTCACTGGGTGATTTCCCCCATCCTTGGCGCGAGTGGAACGATGCTTATCGTGATTCAGTGCGTCAATTTTGGTTAGGAGATCTTGAGCGCGGTTACGGTGAAGGTGTTGCAGATATTGCCAACAGCATTAGTGGTTCTAGCTCTATTTTCTATTATCGCGGCCCTACTTCATCTATTAACTTCATTGCCGCCCATGATGGCTTCACCCTTCATGACATGGTCACCTACAACAGCAAACGCAATGAAGCCAACTTAGAAAACAACGCTGATGGAAGTGATTCCAACAGATCATGGAATGTTGGTATTGAAGGTGAAACTGATGATTTAGGTGTTAACACCATTAGGCATTGGCTCAAGAAATCAATGCTTGCAACTCTGATGCTCTCATCAGGTGTTCCTATGCTCAATATGGGTGATGAAGTAAGTCGCTCACAAAACGGTTCCAATAATGGCTATTCACTTCCAATTGATTTTAATGAGGAAAACGCATCAACCTTCAATGGTGGTTGGGCGCTGCCTTGGGATTTAGATGAAAAAGGCAGAGATATTCTGGCTGCAGTGCAAGAGTTAGCAAAGATTCGCGAAACTTATTTAGCCGATGTTACCTCAGAGTTTTTCACAGGCATCGTCGATGAAGGAACAAAGCGCAAAGATATTGCGTGGTTCTCCTTAGGTGGTCATGAGATGGGTGATGATCACTGGCAAGATGAAGAAAAAAGCAGCATTACAGTCTTTGTTGAAGCAGATCCAAACAGAGGACTGCTGCTACTGATGAATTCATCAAATACTGAAACTGTTTTCACATTACCTGATAACACCTGGGGCGAGGCTTTCCGATGCATCTTTGATGCCTCCCAAGTTGTTGCAACCTATGAGCCAGCAATCGCAGCCCCGCAAGCAAAAATCACAGTTGCCCAACACAGTGCGCAAGTCTGGTTAGTTACTCGTACTAGGTAGTAATCGACCCATTCGAGTAAGGTAATAAATGTGTTAGCAATTATTGCTCCGGGACAGGGTTCCCAAACTCCAGGGATGTTTAATTCTTGGGTGACTAATCCCATTTTTCATGAGCTTCTCTCCAGTTGGTCAATGCGAATTGATTTAGATTTAATAAGACTTGGCACAACAGCTGATGCTGAGGAAATCAAAGACACAGCTAACGCCCAACCTCTTATCGTGGCTGCATCTTTATTGGGTGCACACGCACTTGGTATCAAGAATTTTTCATCCACTTCAGGTCACTCAGTGGGTGAGCTGGCAGCAGCTGCAATCAGTGGCGCAATTTCAGATGAAGATGCGTTGCGTTTAGTGCGAGCACGTGGGTTAGAAATGGCTAAAGCTGCAGCGCTCTCCCCTGCTGGAATGTCAGCAGTATTGGGTGGAGATCGCGAAATCGTTTTGAAAAAACTTAAAGAACTTGAATTAGTAGCTGCCAACGATAACGGTGGTGGACAAATTGTTGCTGCAGGTGATTTAGCAGCTCTTGCCGCACTTTCAGAAAATCCACCCGAAGGCGCACGAGTTCGAGCACTAGCTGTTGCTGGTGCTTTTCACACACCTTTTATGGCACCTGCCGTTGAACCTCTGCGCACGCTTGCTGCAACAATCTCAACTGCCCCAACAACAATCTCAGTTATTTCTAATAAGGATGGTGAAGTAGTCAAAGATGGAGCACAGGTGCTCACGCGCATCGTTAACCAGATAGCAAATCCAGTGCGCTGGGACCTGTGTATGGAGACGATGAAAAAACTCGGCATAACGGGTGTCATTGAATTACCACCGGCTGGAACTCTGGTTGGCTTACTCAAGCGCGGTGCTCCAGAGATCGAAACATTCGCTCTCAAGAGTGCAGATGATGTGTCTGCCGCTAAGGAATTTGCAGGAAGGCACGCATGATTATCAAATCATCACAGACGACTAATAGTCAGATCCTCTCTGTTGGTTCTTATCGTCCTAAGCGCTTAGTGCCTAACTCTGAAATTGTTGATCGAATTGAATCAAGTGATGAATGGATTCAACAGCGCACAGGTATCGAATCTCGTCGCTTTGCAGGTCCTGATGAAACCGTCATAACTATGGCAAAAGCTGCATGTGAGAGTGCACTTAAGCGAGCAAAGTTAACAATGGCAGATATCGATACTTTGATCCTTTCTACTATTTCTTATCCCTACCAAGCCCCAAGTGCTGCAACTGAACT
>JBEATO010000034.1:0-3327 GCA_041161945.1 Actinomycetota bacterium | reverse complement strand
GTGGACCGATAAGTTTGAAGCAGATACTGGTTGCATGGTTAAGTCGCGGACAGCTGGAACAAGTGATGAAATGGTTACCTTGATGCGCACAGGTCAATATGACATTGTTTCAGCATCGGGTGACGCTGCACTACGTTTAATCGTAGGTGGAGATGTTCAGCCACTCAATGTTGATTTAATTCCAAATTTTGGAGATGAAATTGCAACAGGAATGCGCAATAACATCTATGACACTGTAAATGGCAAGCCATACGGTGTACCAATTGGCAGAGGTGCAAACCTACTTCAGTACAACGATGATGTAACCAAGGGAGCACCTGCTAGCTGGGATGTTGTTTGGGAGACAAATAGCCCATACAAGGGCAAGATCACTGCTTATGATGCACCGATCTACATCGCAGATGCTGCTGTGTACTTGATGTATCACAAGCCAGAGCTTGGAATCACAAATCCTTATGCTCTAGATCAAACTCAATTAGATGCTGCAATCGCACTGCTCAAGCAACAGAACACAATTGTTGGTGAGTACTGGTCAGATGCAGTAGCTCAGATCACTTCCTTCGTGGGCGGCAACACAGTTGTCGGAACATCATGGGAAATTCTGCGTAAGTTTGCTGGCAAGCCAAACATCAAGACAACTCTTCCAAAAGAAGGTTCAACTGGTTGGTATGACTCTTGGTTAGTTAGCTCAAAGACAAAGAACGTTAACTGTGCTTACGCTTGGATGGATTACACAAGTACAGCATCAGTTAATGGCGCAATCGCAATGAACTTCGGTATGGCACCTGCAAATATTGCCTTCTGTAGTTCAAGTGCTGAGGCTCAAGCTCACTGTGATGAGTTTGCTGCAGAAGACGAAGAGTTCTTCAAGCAGGTCTGGCCTTGGACAACTCCAATTGAAACCTGTGTTGATGGTCGCAAGGACGTTAAGTGCACCAGCTTCCAGGAATGGACTAATGCCTGGGCAACCATAAAAGGTTAACCACTAGGCACAAGCGGTAGTTAAAGAGTGGGGGGATTTAGAAATAGATCCCCTCACTCTTTATCCAATACTCAAGTACTCAGAGTTAGGTAGAGATGAGCACAAATACAACCAAGGGCGGCACTAAGCCAATCTCTTCGTATTTGTATAAGCACGCCAGAGTGCGATTAATTGGCCTCATTGGCCTTCCAATGTTTTGGATCGTGGGCGTCTATATCTTCTCTCTATTCCTATTATTAATCACAGCATTTTGGTTTGTAGATCCCTTTACCTCAAAGGTAATTGTTGGATTTACCCTTGAAAACTTTATTTCTATCTTCACAGTCCCCGCCTACATCTCAACATCTATTAGAACGCTCTTGATTGCACTAGCTGTCACTGGAGTGTCAGTGATCTTTGCCGTTCCGCTGGGCATATATATGGCAAAGATTGCTCGCCCGTGGGTCAGAAACGCACTGGCTGTTGCAATTACCTTGCCGCTCTGGGCAGGTTATTTAGTAAAGATCATTGCAATGCGCCTGGTCTTTACAGAGCAAGGTTTCTTTAACTGGGCACTAGCCCCCCTTGGAATATCTGGTCCTACATTTTCTATTCCCATTGTTATTTTGACTCTGACCTATCTCTGGTTTCCCTATATGGCACTTCCTGTCTTCACAGCTATTCGCCAGATCCCACCCAATCTCTTTGATGCCTCAAGTGATATGGGCGCTAAAGGTTTCACCACTATCTATCGCATAGTGTTGCCATTAATCGTTCCAGCAATAATCGCTGGCTCTGTCTTCACATTCTCTTTAAGCCTGGGGGATTACCTCGTAGCTAAGTTCACTGGTGGCTCCACACAAATGATTGGCTCCATCATCGCCTCCAACATCAACTTGAACCCTCCCGTTGCTGCAGCATTTTCAATGGTGCCAATCGCATTTGTCGTTATCTATCTCATGGTCGCCCGCCGCACAGGTTCGCTGGAGAGGATGTAGCGATGCTAAGACTCTCTAGAACTAGCAAAATCATTCTCATCATCCTTGTTACATTCATTCTCATCTTTATGTATGTGCCACTTCTGGTGCTGATTTTGAACTCTTTTAACCAGTCCAATATCTCTAGTTGGCCGATTGAAACCTTCTCATTTACATGGTGGGAGTTTGCTGCCACATATCAACCGATTCGCACCGCGCTACTTAACTCAATCATCGTTGCCACAGGCTCAACTATCATCGCTGCCATCTTGGGCACCCTGGTTGCCTTTGCGCTCAAAGGCTATGAGTTCTTTGGTAAGGGCACAGTCAACCTGCTTGTAGTACTTCCCATCGCACTTCCTGGTGTTGTCACAGGCGTTGCCTTTAGCAATACCTATAACAACTTCTTATCTCCAGCAGGTTTTAACATTGGTTATTTTGGCATGATCGTTGCCCATGCCACATTTTGTATTGTTATGGTCTTTAACAATGTATTTGCACGCCTCAAGCGCATGAACCCATCACTGCAAGAGGCATCAGCAGATCTTGGCGCAGGCCTGTGGCAAACCTTTAGATTAGTAACTTTTCCTCAATTTAGAACCGCATTTGTAGCAGGGGCATTACTTGCCTTTGCACTTAGCTTTGATGAAGTAGTTGTAACAATCTTCACAGCCCCACCAGGTGTGGACACATTGCCTCTATGGATCCTCAAAGAGATGTCACGGCCAAATCAGGCAAGTGTCGTTAACGTCGTTGCAACGGTAGTTATTTTGATTTCACTGATTCCAGTCTTTATCTCACAGCGCTTAACCAGAGCTCAAGATGAGGGTAAGTGATTAATGTGGGGCGCAGGTCCATATTCTTTAAAGCTCTAGTACTTGCCCTTGCTCTTACCCTGATTCCGATATCCACTTATGGAACTGATCATGCCGGTCCAAAAACACCCAGTTGTGGCAACTACAAAGTAACTAAAAATGAAGTCATAGCTGGTGTGAAGTTTGCAAAGGGCACCTATCAAATCAATACCTTTGGAATCTCTTGTGGCAAAGTAATGGGCAGTAAAGGTCTTTTTGCAAAGTTCCTTAAACTCAAAGACAAAGATCCACTTCCAAAGCCTTGGCGTTATTTAGCAGGTGCAGTAGGTGCTCCTAAGTTTTCATCTGGTCCAGGAGTGGGATTTCGGGTTCAGTTAATAGGTGCGATGCCAACGAAGAGTCCAACACCAACTCCGAGCGCAACACCAACGCCCACACCAACTCCAACTCCTACGCCTACTCCCACACCAACACCAACAGTTAAACCATGGGTACCACCAACTGCCCCAACGAGTTGGAGCGATGTAGTCCAGAACGCAGATGGAATCGCATATTGGGCTTGGAAAAAGTCTGC
>JBEATO010000011.1:0-32535 GCA_041161945.1 Actinomycetota bacterium | reverse complement strand
ATAATGAGGGCCAGAATCAGCCCAACAGTTACAGACCAGATGAGCATTGATACCTGCATGAATTTCTCCCTTGATAGCCATGAGTATTACATGGTCAAGGTCTCCCTAACCGAATGATCGGCCAGCGCCCCGGGTTTTTACACCGTATTGACGAGGTAGCTGTAGTGAGGTACTCCCCTTAAACAATGCAAGTGTAAAGCCAATTCGATTTGACCACAAATCAATCTTCTCTAGCGCCTCATCTATGCACCGACGCCTTGATTGTCATAGGGTGCGGGGGTGAATAAAAACGTAGATGCAGATTTCTTAGCCCTTCCACTAGCAGCCGTTAGTGATGCCGCGATTAGCACAGCAAAAGAAGCTGGTGCATCCCATGTGGATGTGCGCATTGAGCGCACACGCAATGGTTTGCTCTCGTTGCGAGATGCTCGTCCTGAGACACAAAGTGATGAGACCAATGCCGGTTTAGGTGTTCGCGTCATCGTCAATGGAGCCTGGGGCTTTGCTTCATCTCCTGAAATCTCTGTAGATGTTGCCAAGAAGCTTGCACATACAGCAGTTGCAATGGCTAAGACATCCAAGCCTTTATCAACTGAATTAGTCTCACTTGTAACAGAACCGGTTTATGCAAACCAAACCTGGGTCTCTGATTATGAAATCGATCCTTTCTCAGTTTCAGACTCAGATAAAAAGGATCGCCTGGCAGATTTGAGTAATCGTCTGCTTAAGAGTGCAAGTGTTAATCACACATCTGCTCACACAATGTTTGTTAAAGAACAAAAGCACTACGCCGATTCATATGGAACTAGCACCACACAACAGCGCGTGCGTATCCAAACACAAATTGAAGCAATCTCCATTGGAGATCATGGCTTTGAATCTATGCGCACATTGGCACAACCTGCAGGCTTTGGCTGGGAGTGGATGGGCAATAAGCACTGGGATTGGGATAGCGAAATTGCAGAACTACCTTCACTATTGGCTGAAAAGGTTGCAGCACCTTCGGTTGAACCTGGTCGCTATGACGTATTAGTTCATCCATCAAATCTCTGGCTCACAATTCACGAATCTATTGGCCATGCAACTGAACTTGATCGCGCCATTGGTTATGAAGCAAACTATGCAGGAACCTCTTTTGCCACACCAGATAAGTTAAATACCCTTCAATACGGCTCAAAGCTGATGAATGTGACTGGAGATCGCGCCACACCTCATGGCCTTAGCACTGTGGGCTTTGATGATGAAGGTGTTGCAGCCCAGCGCTGGGACATCATTAAAGATGGTCTGCTCGTTGGTTATCAGTTGGATCGCCGTATTGCTGCCCGCGTTAATCGCGATCGAAGCAATGGCTGCGCCTTTGCAGATTCACCAGCACACGTTCCAATTCAGCGCATGCCAAATGTTTCTTTGCAACCAAATCCAACAGGTCCAACCTATGAAGAGATGGTTGCTTCAATGGAAGATGGAATCATCATCAAGGGTGATAAGTCTTGGTCCATTGATATGCAGCGCTATAACTTCCAATTTACTGGTCAACAGTTCCACCGTGTTAAGAACGGCAAGATTGTTGGTCAGCTCAAAGATGTTGCTTATCAAGCAACAACAACTGATTTCTGGGGCTCTATGAAGGTTGTGGGTGGTCCTTCAACTTATGTTCTAGGCGGTGCCTTTAACTGCGGTAAAGCACAACCAGGTCAGATTGCAGCGGTGAGTCATGGTTGCCCAGCGGCAATCTTCGACAAAGTAAACATTCTCAATACTGTTGCGGAGGCTGGAAAATGATTTCTGCTCAAGATCTAATTGAAAAGATTACATCGGCTGCAACATGTGATGACTGCATTGTTGTTGTGCGCGATAAGACTCAAGCCAACCTTCGTTGGGCTGGCAGCACGCTAACTACTAATGGTGTTATTCAAGAGCGCAGTGTCACTGTTGTTGCCTTTGTGGCCGTGGAAGGTGGCATGGCATCTGGTGGTGTTACACGCACAGATGTCTCACTTGCAGATGTTCCTAAGCTCCTTGAAGAAGCAATTGCTGCAGCAAAAGCATCAGGTCCAGCAGATGACTACGCCCCGCTAGCCACAAATCTCTCTATTGGTGATTGGTCTGCAGCTCACGTTCCAACTGGTCCTGAAGTATTTTCAACTTTTGCTCCAGCACTTGGCGATATGTTCTCTCGCTCAGTTGCAGACAAGATTGAATTATTCGGATATTCCGAACACACCAATGAAACAACCTGGGTTGGATCAAAGGGTGGGTTGCGCTTGCGCAAGGATTCACCAGTTGGTCGCGTAGAGATGACTGGAAAGTCCCATGATCGCTCTCGCTCCACATGGAACGGTGTTGAGACTCGTGACTTCAAAGATGTCTCTGTTGCAAACATCGATGCACAGATTCGCCAGCGTTTAACCTGGCAAGGTAGCAAAGTAGATCTTCCAGCTGGTCGCTATGACACCATCATGCCTTCAGGTTCAGTTGCAGATCTCTTCACCTACATGATGTGGGTATCAGCTGCTCGTGATGCTCATGAAGGGCAATCAGTATTTTCTAAAAAGGGTGGCGGAACTCGTATAGGTGAGAAGCTTTCCAATGTTTCACTGCAGTTCTTTAGTGATCCTGATTTCAAGCAACTTCCTGCATCTAACTTCGTAGCAACGGCTGTGAGTTCACCATTCTCATCAGTATTTGATAATGGTCAACCAATCAAGCGCGTTGACTGGCTCAAGGATGGCGTTTTGCAATCTCTGATTCAAACTCGTGCAACTTCAAAGCTCACCAACCTTGATTTCACACCAATCGGTGAAAACCTAGTTATGAGCGTTGATGGAGCAAGTGGGTCACTAGAAGATCTAGTCAAGAAAGTTGATAACGGACTACTTCTTACAACCTTCTGGTATATCCGCATGGTTGATCCCAACTCACTACTTCTGACCGGCTTAACTCGTGACGGTGTTTATCACGTTAAGGGCGGCGAAGTAGTTGGTGCAACTAATAACTTCCGCTGGAATGATTCACCGGTTTCAGCCCTCTCTCGCATCGCACATGCTGGTGCAACTGAATGGACTCAACCACGTGAATGGGCTGGCGATATGTCTAATATGGCTGTTCCACCACTAGTGATTAAAGATTTCAATATGTCTACGGTGAGCCCAGGAAGTTAATCTTTCTCGACTAGTTCTCTAGTTATGGATTAATGACGCCTGTGCCGAGTAGGACTAACACAGTTGTTCCAAGTGCGATTCTGTAGATGATAAAGGGCATAAAGGACTTAGTTGTTACATATTTGAGTAACCAGGCAATAACGGTGTAGCCAACAACAAAGGCGATGGCTGTTGCAACAAAGGTTTGTGGCAGGGTGTAAACATTTGCCACAGCGTTAGAACCAAAAGCATCTTTGAGCTGATAGAAGCCACTTCCAAAGACTGCTGGCAGAGCTAAGAGGAATGAATAGCGCAGCGCTGCTTCACGGGTGTAACCGAGGTAGCGGCCCATTGCAATAGTTGCACCAGAGCGAGAAACACCTGGAATCAATGCAAGTGATTGGGCAAGTCCGTAGAAAATGCCGTGCTTAACAGTGAGTTCACTCAAGCCCTTCTCTTTCTTGCCGTAGTGATCGGCAATACCAAGAACCACACCAAAGATAATCAAAGATGAAGCAATCAGCCAGAGTGAGCGGAAATCATTAGTAATGATGTCTCTGCCAAAATAACCAAGAACAGCGATTGGAAGGCTACCGATAATGATTAACCAACCCATTCGAGCAAGTGGCTTTTGATCTGTAGGTAGCTCTTTGCGCAAAATCGCTTGTCTAAACCAAGCTGCAACAATGTTCTTTATGTCATTTCTAAAAAAGAGAAGAACTGCTAGCTCTGTGCCAATCTGGGTAATGGCCGTGAAGCGGGCACCTGGATCTTGGGCATTTCCAAAGAACTCACCTGCTATGCGCTGGTGGGCACTAGATGAAATAGGTAGGAACTCTGTAAGACCTTGAATGATCCCCAGAACTATTGATTCAAACAAAGTGAACACCTTTTCATCCCGCTGTTAATGCTCAATGGTAACTGGCCAAGCTTTCTATAGCCCTTATATCTCTATCTTTTCGGCTTTTCCTGCAAAGTAGCCGACCACAGCAAGGGCTATTCCAAGTGCAACTGGCACGAGCAAAGCAATACCCCAACTCAAGGTTGAATCAAAGATCGCTCCAACGATTCCAGGTGCAAAGGCAGCCATGAGATAACCAACCGATTGAGCCATGATTGAAAGAGAACGGGTCTCCCCTGCATCAATACTGCGTGTGACTGTGAGTAAAAGAGAGAGAGGAAAAGTAACAGAGAGGCCAATATTTGAAATAAGTAGCCAGATAATTAATCGCCAACCAGTATCAAAAATTAGCGCAGCAAAGCTAGCTGCAACCATGAGGCCCATTAAGAATAGGAACATACGCATGTTTTTTAACTTGGATGCATAGTGCGGAGCGGCAATACCAATGGCAGAGCCAAGAAAACCAGTAACGGAGACAACTAATCCGGCATGACTAAGGGTGTAACCCTTAGAAACCAAGATAGTTGGTAGCCATGTTGCTGTGCCATAGAAGAGCATGGATTGCAGACCAAAGAAGATTGCAATACTCCATGCACCTGGTTTTCTAAATAGAGTCCAATGAAACTTTGAACTCACCTCCATATGCCCAGAATCATGAGATTTTGAAATCCGTAATAACCACCATGCAGATGAAATCACGCCGATAACTAACCAAGGAATCATCGATAAGCGCCAGCCCCATGCACTTGCCTCAGCTAATGGCACAGCAACTGCCACAGAGAGTGCGGCAAATGTGCCCATGATTGTTATGTAGATTCCAGTTAAGAGCCCTGAGTGATCAGGGGCGTTCTCCTTCACCCACACAGGCAATGAGAAGTTAAGAACAGCAATTGCAATACCAACTGTTACAGATGAAATAAAGAGCATTGGCACATTACCAACTGTGCGAAGGAAGATTGCAGCGGATAGAACCGTCAGATTCCAAGCAATGACCTTATTAGTTCCACCAATTTTGCCCACCAGTGGCATTAAGAAAGCACTTCCTGCAAAGCAGAGCACAGAGAGTGAAGTTAAGAAGGAGAGCTGAAAAGAGCTCAATTGATACTGCTCTTTAAGGATGGGATAGAGCGGGCTCATAATTGTTAACCCGGCCCGCATGTTAATTGCCGTGATGAAGATAGGTAGCCCGACTCTAATCGCTTCACGATTGGTCATAACGGGCATCGACATTACTTAAGCCTATCTTGGAAAGCTTTTCTTATTGCCTAAAAAATGTCCTGAAAAATATGATTAACCCAATAATGGGCGTAGTTCGACTTTTCTATTACAACTTCTAGAGCCTTCTGCAGCTAGTTCTTTGGCAATCTCTAACGATGCGGCCTCGATGATCCAAAAGCCACTAAAGAACTCATCGGATGAAACAAATGGACCTTCGCTGCTTTTGTCTGCACCATTGCGGTTATCAAAAACTATTGCAGAAGCAGGTGAATCTAAACCGCCAGCAAAGATGCGCTGGCCGTGGGCAGAGAGCTTGTCGTTGAAATCATCAATAGCCTGAATCTCTTGCGGCGTGTGAGGTGAACGAGTTTGGCTATCAATGACTGAGACTAGAAATTTCATGAGGAAATTATAAAACATGGCGTATTAGTTAAGGAAATTGAGGGTGGCTCTGTACGATTCAAACATGAGTCTGTATGAGGAAGAAGTTCAAGCACGATGGGGCGATACAGATGCCTACCGTCAATCAACTGCTAAAACCTCTAAATACTCTAGGCAAGATTTTGCTGCAGCAAAAGTAGATCAGGAGGCTGCAACTGAGCTATTTGTTTATGCCTTTGGAAATTCATTACCTATTGACTCAGATAAGACTAAAGCTGCTGTTCTTGCTCACCGCCAAGCTATTACTAAATGGTTTTATGACTGCTCAGTTGAGATGCAAAAGAACTTGGCTGTGATGTATGTAGAAGATCCACGCTTTAAGGAGTATTACGACGGACGGGTAAGAGGCTTAGCCCAATACGTTCATGATGCTATTTGGGCTCAGTGAGCTGCTCCGCCTAGATTCATAACGACCACACCAACAATGATGATTGCCATGCCAATAATGTTTAACCTAGAGAGCTGCTGATCAAAGAAGATAACGCCGCCTATGGCAGCTCCCATGATTCCCACACCAGACCACACGGCATAGGTAATACCCACTTCAAGCTTTTTAAGTGAGATAGCCATGAGCGAGAAGGCGATTACATAACCTACTGCCACACCAATTGAGGGCCATAGCTTGCTCAGTCCATCGCTAGCTTTTAGAAATAGCGTTCCTGCAATTTCAGCAACAATAGCTATTGAAAGTAAGAACCAGGCCATAGTGTCTAGATTACCTTATTTATAGGAAGAACCGCCCCATAGATCTGATTAAGAAATCTTTTTGAAACTCGCTCCAGAATTAGTGGACGTATAGATATCTGGTCCCACTGTCACCAACATCAACTGATCACTTGCGCTGAGAATTCCCAGCGCTCCTTTAAAGGTATTGAGCTTTGTCCAGGTTTTACCAGAATTTATTGACTTAAAGAGTGTCTTGCCACTCACCGCATAGAGTCCCGATTTACGCCATTCAATTTGAGTAATTTTGAGAGTATTTTTAATTTTGGTTGTCGCTTTGAATGCATTCTTGGTAAGGAGCAACTCTGAACCCTTAATGGCTATAGCCATTCCTGGCATCTTGGGTGAAACTGCAATATCAGTGAAGGTATTTGTTCCTAAATATTTCCAGGTCTTTCCAGAATCCGGCGAGTGCATTAAATTTCCACTCTGTGAATCTGAGCCGTATAGATCACTTCCGGCACCTTCTAAAAAGTGGAAATCAACTTTCCCGACCAAAGAAACTGCTTTCCAAGTTAAACCACCATCAATTGATTTAACGAGTCCAATTGGATTTGGCATTTTGGAACCTTCGGCAGGGTGTCCGCTTGCAAGAAATGCATTACCGAGGGTTGTAAATCCCATCACATCAATCTTTTCTTTCCCAACTAGCTTCATGTCATTCTTTCTGACTAGCTCATAGAGGCCTTCATGAGTCAAAACTAGTACTTTGTTTTCCACGACTTTTACATGATGTATGTGTGGAACAGAATCGAGCGTTACCGCAGTTGCTCTATTTCCAACCATCATCAGCGTAACAATCGCGAAGACAAAAATACTGGCTTTAAAGCCCTTAGCCTCTGACTTTTTCATTTCTTCCTCATTCTCTATAGTAAAAAATTCTTCTAAACTCTGCCCGCAAATGGCATCATTCCAGGCATACTGTAAATATCTGAATATCTAAGTCCTTTTTTGGTTGATCTGGCCTCCCACATCATTCCATTGCCGGCATAAATACTCATGTGGTGAATTGTGCTGATAGTTCCTTTGTATGAGTAAAAAAGAAGATCTCCTGGCTGCATTTCGGCCAATGGAATCTGTTTTGTGTAGGTGTAGTAAAGGCCAGAGTTAAGTCGATCCCAAATCGGCCAACCTAGTCCTGCATATTTATAGGCTGAATACACTAAGCCAGAACAATCAAAGGCGTTTGGCCCTTCATCGCCCCACACATATGGTTTCTTTGCAAGTACCTGCCGTTTAGCAAACTCAACAGCCTTAAGACGTTGGGCTTCTGATGTTCGGGAACTCTTCGCCCCAGTTGGACCACCGGTCCGCCAAATTTTTGATTGCCCGGTTACTTTTGTTGCTTCATTTGCGCGCGTTTCTTCCAGGATTGCCAGTTGGCGTTTTTGCTCAAGTGTTATACGTACTTTCTTTGCTGATGCAAGGTCTCGCTGTAATTTGTCTTGAACGGCTTGAAGTTTATTGACCTCTTTTTGCTGTTCTACCTTTGCATCATCAGCCTCTTTTTTAGTTGCTGCCACACGAGCAGTAACCTCTATCTGCTTTTGCTTAGCTACTTCAGCAACTGCTTTGGCTCGCTGAGCAATATCTTCAGCGGCCTTAAATCTCTTGAGGGATGTTCTGTTCCCAGAGCCTAAATTTTCTAAGATAGATAAATTATCCATCGCCTCTTGAGGGCCATTGGAACTCAAAATAGATTCTATATCTGAAAGTCCACCCCCATTCATATATGCGTGGACCGCCAACTTACCAATTTCGCGATGAGTTGCCGAAACTTCTGCTGCGGCCAATAAATAGGATTCATTCGCAGAATTTAATTCACGAGTCGCCACCAATAGGTCAGCCTTTGCAGCCATGTATTTTCTCTGAGCTTGATCGGCAATAATGCTTAGTTGCTTTAGATTTCCTTTCGCACGCGCTAATTTCTTTAAAGCTTCATCAGCGATTTTTTTCTTCGCCAATTCAGCTTTTTTCGCAGCCTCAATTTGTGCAAGAGTTGGCTTATGCGATGTTGCACTGCTAGAAGTCATTGGCACCAAGAGAGCAAAGAGGCTAACAACTATAGGAATTAGAAATTTCTTTCGTAGTGAATTCATAGCCTTCTAGCTCCAACAAAAGGCTTTTTTCCAAACATTCTTGTTAATGCAACAACTTCAACTCTTTTGCCTGGCCTTGGAGCCTGCACCATTTTTCCGCCGCCCATATAAATAGAGACATGGCTAATTGGCTTTCCAAAGAATAGTAAGTCACCTGGCTTTACATTCGCGTAAGAAATCGACTTTCCATATTTTACTTGTACGCGGGAAGAGTGAGGCAGAGATACACCGGCTTTTTGAAAAGCCCGCATTGTTAATCCAGAGCAATCCCATCTTGTAGGGCCAGCTGCTGCCCAGACATAGATGTCGCCTATCTGTTGAAGCGCAAACTTAAGTGCAATTGATCCACGGGTATTATCACCTTTATAAGATGCGGCATAACCTTTCGAATCACTTTGTATTTTGTTTTCTCGAGCAGCTTCTTCACGAAGAAGTCGTTCTCTATCTGCCTTCGCCAGTGATTTAAGGAGTTTTTCTGCACTACTCAAAGCGCTTTTTGCTTCCACCACCTGGCGATTAAGCCGTTTCTCTTCAGCAATTAATAATGAAGTCCGATCAGCAATTACCAATTGTGTGGCTTGAACTCTCTGTTTTGTAGCTGTAAATTCCCGTAATTGCTTTGAATATCCTTGACTTAAACTACTTAAAATCGATGCGTCCGAAAGATACTTCGTAGGGTCAGATGAAAATAGCAGTTCAAATGTGCCCCCGAAGCCACTGCCTTGGAACTCAGAAATTGCAATTTTGGCCAAGGTTCTGCTCAGCACCTTTAATTCCTCTTGAATGAGCACCTCACGTTGCTGGAGTGCCCCCGTCTCCTTTTGAAGTGATCTAATTCTTATCTTCGCTTCATTTGCTGCTTCGTATTTTTCGGCAGCCAAAGTTCGGAGACGGTCAATATCACGCTGTACAGAAGCCACCGACGGTGCAGCCTGTGCTTGAACAGGCAGCACGATGAAAATCGTAATTAGAATTAAGGACAGGGCTCTCTTCATACTATTGATAGTCCGACTCAACTTAGTCTTCGCCAGTAATTTCTTCATGGCTTGGAATGTGAACTAGCTTTTGCAGGCTCGCTGAAGAGTGGAAGGGAGATGAAGGCGAGCGTAATACAGTTTTCTTTAACATTTTGAATCCTTTTCTCGATTAGATAAAACAGTTTCTAATATCGAGACAGGATTAGATGCGGATAACTCCCAATTGGGGGCGAGAGAGAGCAAGATTGAAAACTTGAGGTCGATAGTAAGTTGCAAAATCTCGACTCAAAGCCATGAAATTATTTAATCGGGATCTTGGGGCTCTTAAATCTAAGAACTTTCTTGCAAATAAGAGTACGACGATGAAAAGTGCTGCGCACCCGGTATCAACTAATTGCTCTGTACTAGAATTAACGTTTAGAGATTTTGTAGCAGCTATTGGAACAGAACCATGATCCGAATGGTTGTGCTGCATCGTTACCTGATTGCTAGAAGAGGATTGACATTGATGAACAATCGCCATTCCAGTCGAAAATACAGCCAAGAAAATGGCAAAAAGCAGGGCCATTCGCTTATTGCTTTTGGCCACCATGCGCATGGAAAAACTTTACCATTTGGGTCTTTTTGTGTGAGCTTTTGAGAAAGATTCGTTAATGAGTTGTGATTGAAAATACACAAATACGCTCAGCCGATAGCTAAAAAATGCCCAATAAGCGGCAGAGAAAATTAGAAAGAGCCTCGATTTCTCGAGGCCCTCTCATGCAAAGCTATTGCAATTCTTTTGACCACTACCAATAGATCGAATTGCACTAACTAAGACTGTGGTGGAGACGACGGGATTTGAACCCGCTCCAACGGATTGGTAATCAGTTAGGCTGCCAATTACAACACGCCCCTAACACGGGAGCGAAGTTACGGCTTTGCAAACAATCGAAAATATTCGGCCTTGGTATCTGTGGATAAAATCAAAAAAGGAAAAGCAAAAGGGACTTGGAATTCACCAAGTCCCGATTACTACCAATCCGTTGTAATCGAAGTATTACACAAAATTAATTCCCCCGCTGGAAAGCAAAAGAGACCTAGTTATTAACCAAGTACCAATTACTACCAAACCGTCGTATTGAGAGCATTGCATATATGTATGGTTACTCGCAGTAACTTTGGTGTAAAAGAAGAGTCGCCCTATAAGCCGGATCCTGTCCTCTTGCGAGGGATCACCATCCATCTAGATCTGTAATTACTTACAGATTCAAGCAACCTACCCGTTGACTCGAGCGAGCAGCTCTCAAGCGCCAACTGCATGGTCTTGCTCCAAGTGGGGTTTACATAGCTAACTGCATTGCTGCAATTACTGGTGGTCTCTTACACCGCCGTTTCACCCTTACCAACTTTCGTTGGCGGTTTGCTTTCTGTTGCACTAATCCCGCGGATTGCTCCGGGTGGGCGTTACCCACCACTTTGCTCTTTGGAGTCCGGACTTTCCTCGGTACTTTCGTAACGCGGTGATCCGGGCGACTCTTCAGCCTTAAGGATACTTGCAATATAGGTGTTCTTGTAATCCCTTTAAAAATAGGCCACAGTTCACGGATGCAAACGGGCCGAAGCGTTGTTTATGCCAAAAATGGCGGAGCTGCTGCAAGCCAGCCTTTGGCCGTGAGCGCTGCGATTTCAATATTAAAACAGGGTGGCTCATTTATTGATGCTGCCATTGCACTGAGTGCAGTGATCTGTGTTGTGGAGCCAGGTGCTTCACATTTAGGTGGTGATGCTTTTTTAGTTACTCACCATGCAAGCACAAAGACAAACCTGGCATTTAACGGCAGTGGTGAAGCACCACACGGTGCTACTCCTGCTGCATATGGCACAGAGATTCCATTACATGGATATAAATCAGGAACTGTTCCAGGTTTAGTTTCAACCTGGTTTGAAGCACATAAGCGCTATGGCAATCTGCCTTTGGCCACATTGCTCGAACAAGCTATTGATTATGCAGACAATGGTTTCCCAGCAAATACTGGTTTTGTTCGCCGCATAGCCAATCACTTAGCAACAACGCCTGATACTTCACTCTTTAAAGATATGGGCATTGACGTGAATGTGAAGGTGGGCGACTTAGTTATTCAAAAAGATCTAGCGCAATCACTGCGCGAGATTGCAACAGGTGGCCGAGCTTCATTTTATGAAGGAAAAATTGCCCAGCAGTTAATCAGCGGCTCTGATGGTTGGTTTAATGCCCACGATCTAAAAGCACACACCACCAGAGTTCTAGATCCCCTATCGATTAAGTATCGTGATCTAACAATCTATGGCCAACCACCTCCTACTCAAGGAATGATCTTGATGGAGGAACTACTCATCAATGAGCGCTTTAATGTGGCATCCATGAGTGAAGCAGATCGTATTCATGTTGGAGTGGAATCTAAAAAGGCTGGCTTTGCTGATCGAAATGCAATCCTGGCAGATCCTGAATTTATTGAGGTCAATGTTGAAAAGATTTTGTCTATGAGCAACATAGATAAGAGATACGCCCAGATATCTATGGAAAAAGCAGCAACAGATATCGCTCCTGTGAGTGAAGGCAGCGACACCACCTACTTCTTAGTTGCAGATAAGGATGGCAATGCTGTCTCTTGGATTCAATCTGTTTTTCATGGCTTTGGTAGTTCATGGGTAATTCCAGGAACTGGCATTATTTTAAACAACCGCTTAACTGGATTCTCCTTGGATCCAGCATCTCCCAACATCATTGAGCCAGGAAAGCGCCCAGCACACACGCTTAACGCCTTTACTGCTGTTAATCCTGATGGAACTTTGCATTTAGTAGGTGGCACACCTGGTGCAAATATCCAGGTGCAGACCAATCTGCAATTGATCGTAAATATCGTTGATTTAAAGATGAATGTGCAAGAAGCAACAGAGGCTGCGCGTTGGCAGCATTTAAACGCTCCTGGTCAAAGCTCTTTAGAAGAAACTGGCAGCGGTGTTCTTGAGATTGAGAATCGTGTTTCAACTCAAGTTCTTGATCAACTTCGAGCAAAGGGCCATGATGTGAAAGAACTTGCTGCATGGGCCCATGGTTCATCTGTGCAGTTAATGCAGGTATTGCCTAATAAAACCTATGCATTTGGTTCAGATCCGCGCTGTGAAGGTCACGCTTCAGGCATTTAATCTCCTGCGCTTTGCCCCTACGATTAGACAATGATGAGCGCACAGTTGCCCAATGATCCTAAGTGGAAGCGCGCTTTAACTCTTCTTGACTCCAATAACACTTCTGCTGATTTGGCCTTAATCGGAGTTCCAGCACATCTATCTTCAATCTCTCCAACACATGCAGATCAAACCCCTGATGCAATCCGTGCGGCATTAGCTAGATATTCCACCTACTCAACATCTGACAACCTTGATCTTTCGGATAATCCCATTGCAGATTTGGGAAATGTGGAATCACCTGATGGAGATGAAGGAATAGCTCGTGTGCACAGCGCAGTTAAAGGCTTGTTAAGTAAGCATAAATTACTCATTGCATTAGGTGGCGATAACTCCATTACTTACAGTGTTGCATCAGGCTTATGGCCAGATCTATCCACTATTGGTCTTATTACTTTTGATGCCCACCATGATTTGCGTGATGGCCATAGCAATGGTTCGCCTGTGTGGGAGTTAATTCAGGCGGGGCTACCAGGAAAGAACATTGTGCAGATTGGTATCGCTGATTTTGCGAATAGTGCCCAATACGCTGCCCGAGCAAAAGAAAGTGGAATCACAGTCATTCCACGCTGCGATCTTCGCACGCGCTCCATCTCAGATGTTGTTAAGCAAGCTCTAGATATTGCTGGTGCTGGCGGGCGAGAGATATATGTGGACTTAGATGTTGATGTCTGTGATCGCAGTGTTGTGCCAGCTTGTCCTGCAGCAATGCCAGGAGGCATATCTGCCGATGAACTGCGCCAAGGCGCATTCTTTTTAGCTGCAGATAAGCGCGTTCGTGCTATTGATATTACTGAGATTGATGCATCTATTGATACAGATGATGCGCGCACAGTGCGCTTAGCAGCCCTACTTGTTCTTGAAGCAGCCGCTGGTCTAGCTTCTAGATAAGCTGAGTAACAACTTCCTTTGCAGCAGCAACTACTGCGCCAGAGTTAACCAGGGCAGTTGCAGCTTCTAATTCCGGTGATAGGAATCGATCAGGTCCTACTCCCCCCACTACTGTGCGTAGTTCTTTCACCACGCGGGCAGTTGCAGGAGCTGGAGTTAAGCCAGTGCGAAATTCAATTGCTCTAGCTGCAGTTACTAACTCAATTGCCAAGATGCGAGCCACGTTATCAACTACTTTGCGTAACTTTCTTGCAGCTGACCAACCCATAGAAACATGATCTTCTTGCATGGCAGAGGAAGGAATTGAATCAACACTTGCTGGAGTTGAAAGACGTTTGTTTTCACTCACTAACCCAGCTTGAGTGTATTGAGCAATCATCAGGCCTGAATCAACGCCTGGATCATGGGCCAAAAACGGTGGCAGACCAGCAGAGCGGTATTGGTCGAGTGCTCTATCTGTGCGGCGCTCTGCAATGGAACCTAAATCAGTTGCTGCAATTGCTAGGAAATCTAAAACATAACCGACGGGTGCTCCATGGAAGTTTCCATTGGATTCCACGCGACCATCAGGTAATACAACTGGATTATCAATTGAACTAGCTAGTTCGCGAGCAGCAATCGTTGAGGCATAAGCAATCGTGTCACGGACCGCGCCTGCAACTTGAGGAGCACAACGCAATGAGTAAGCATCTTGCACGCGTGAATCATTTTCACGATGTGATGCCACAATTCCTGAGCCTTTAAGGAGGGCATAGATATTTGCAGCACTGATTGCTTGTCCGATTTGTGGGCGAAGTGGAGCATGCAGATCTGGGGCAAAGACACGATCCGTACCGAGAAGACCTTCAATACTCATTGCAGTAGTTATATCGGCAACTATGCACAGTTGTTCAAGATCAGCACAGGCCATAATTAACATGCCGAGCATTCCATCGGTGCCATTGATTAGTGCAAGACCTTCTTTTGCCTCTAGCTCAATTGGCTTAATGCCAGCGGCATTGAGCGCTTGCATTGTTTCCAACTCAACACCATTGGCATCGTGAACGCGGCCCTCACCCATCAAGGCAAGTGCGCAATGTGAAAGCGGTGCCAAATCTCCGCTGCAACCAAGGGAACCAAACTCTGGAACTACAGGAGTAATCCCCTTATTTAAGAAATCAACGTATGACTGCGCTAAGGCAACGCGCACACCCGTGCGACCAGATGCCATGGTGCGAAGGCGCAAAAACATCAATGCCCGCACTACTTCGCGCTCAATGGCAGGTCCAACACCTGCAGCATGTGAGCGAATAAGAGATTTCTGTAGTTGAGAGCGATCTTTAACATCAATATGGCGATTAGCGAGTGCTCCAAAGCCAGTTGAAACACCATAAACAGGTACTCCGCCTGCGGCATAGCCTTCAATGTATTTTCTAGATGCATTCATTGCATCAATAGATGCAGAAGAGAGTTCAACCTGTGCACCATGGCGGGCCACATCAATAACATCTGCAAAAGTCGTTCCAGATGTTGAGAGCGTTACGGTCTTATTTGATTTGGAGGCCATCTCGCCACACCTGTTCTATTAATTGAACACCTGGACGATATGCCAAGTGAATGTATGAATCTGCGTTCAGAATTGAAAAGTTAGCTCGAGCTCCTTCAAAGAGATGGCCAATGTCATCACGACGTAGCGCTTTTGCCCCACCCATAGTTGCTGACCACAAGGCTTGTTCTGGAGAGAAATGCATTTCACGAACTGCAATGGCCATGATGAAGGCCATACTGGTTGTGTAAGAAGATCCTGGGTTGCAATCAGATGCAAGGGCCACGGTGATGCTGGCCTCAAGGAGTGGGCGAACATCAGGATAGGCAGAGCGAGTAGAGAACTCAGCACCTGGCAATAGCGTTGCAACTGTTTTTGACTTCGATAGCGCTTCTATATCTTTCTCACTCAAATGAGATACATGATCAACTGATGCTGCATCGAGTTCAACACCTAAACGAACTCCTTGGCCTTCTTGGAGTTGGTTGGCATGAATACGTGGCAACAAACCTTTAGCCATTCCCGCTTTTAGGATTGTGCGGGCATCATCGACTGAGAATGCACCTTTGTCACAAAAAACATCTACCCACTTTGAAAAAGGAAGAACGGCGTCCAGCATTGGACCAGTAACTAAATCAACATAATCCTTTGGGTTCTTTTTATACTCCACTGGCACAACATGTGCGCCTAAAAAAGTTGTTTCATCGGTAAGACCTTGTGCGATTTCAAGTGATCTACGCTCATCATTAACAGTTAAGCCGTAGCCAGACTTAATTTCAACCGTTGTTGTGCCGCTGGAATTAGCCTCATTTAATAGGCTTTGCGCGTTAGAGCGCAGTAATTCATCACTGGCAGCTCTGGTTCTCTCAACTGTGTGAGCAATGCCGCCAGCGCTATAGCTCTCCCCCAACATGCGTGCGCGAAACTCTTTGCTGCGATCTCCGGCAAAAATCATATGTGTGTGGCTATCTACAAAACCTGGAATAACTGCGCGGCCCTTTGCATCCAATTTACGTTTGATGTGATGTGTTGGTGCATCTGAATCTGGACCTGCCCAAGCAACTACTCCATCTTCAATCAGAAGTGCTGCCTTTTCTATGACTCCTAGCTTTGTTCCATCATGTTGGGGATCATTGGTGACTAACTGACCAATGTTGTGGACAAGCGTGCTTGTCATTCAGTATCCAGCATTGGAACGTGCACATGGCGTTGCTTTGCTGTGTCCACAGCTATGTCATAACCAGCATCAGCATGTCGAATAACTCCCATGCCAGGATCATTTGTTAACACTCGCTCTAGTTTTTGTGCAGCTAGCTTTGTGCCATCAGCAACTGAAACTTGTCCTGCGTGGATAGAGCGTCCCATACCAACTCCGCCACCATGGTGAATAGAAACCCATGAGGCACCGGAAGAGATGTTGACCATGGCGTTGAGTAATGGCCAATCAGCAATTGCATCAGAGCCATCGAGCATCGCTTCTGTTTCACGGTAAGGAGAGGCAACAGAGCCGCAATCTAGATGATCGCGTCCAATAACAATGGGAGCAGATACTTCACCGCGTGCAACTAAATCATTAAATGCAAGACCAGCTTTGTCTCGCTCTCCATAACCCAACCAACAGATGCGTGCAGGCAGACCTTGGAAGGCAACTTTTTCTTGTGCCATAGTGATCCAGCGATGCAAACCTTCATTTTCTGGGAACAAATCAAGAACTGCTTTATCTGTGCGATAAATATCTTTTGGATCTCCAGATAAAGCCACCCATCGAAATGGTCCTTTTCCTTCACAAAATAATGGTCGAATATAGGCAGGGACAAAGCCTGGGAAGGCAAAGGCCCGTGAGAAGCCGCCTTGACGAGCTTCATCACGGATTGAATTACCGTAATCAAATACTTCTGCGCCCTTATCCATAAAGCCCACCATCGCTTCAACATGTTTTGCCATGGATGCTTGTGAGCGCTTAGTGAAATCTGCTGGATTATCTTTTGCCATCTGCGCTGCCTCATGAACGCTGACTCCCACAGGAACGTATGAGAAAGGATCATGAGCTGAAGTTTGATCTGTGACGATATCGATTGGAACATCCATTGAAAGAAGCAGTGGGAAGAGCTCTGCGGCATTTCCTTCGAGTCCAACAGAGAGTGGAACTTTGGCAGCCTTTGCTTTGAGCACACGCTCAACAGCATCATCAACGTTATCTGCAATCTCATCAAGGTATCTAGTTTCAATGCGCTTTTCTAATCTGGTCTTATCAATATCAATAACTAAGCAGACTCCGCCATTCATGGTCACAGCTAGAGGTTGTGCTCCGCCCATACCACCGCAGCCACCGGTAAGGGTCAGAGTTCCTTGAAGAGTTCCGTTAAAGCGCTTTTGTGCAACGGCGGCAAAGGTTTCATATGTTCCTTGCAAGATTCCTTGTGTACCGATGTATATCCAAGAACCAGCAGTCATCTGCCCATACATCGTTAAACCCAGTTGTTCTAACCTACGAAACTCTGGCCAGTTAGCCCAATCCCCCACAAGGTTAGAGTTTGCGATCAATACACGCGGTGCCCATTCATGGGTTTGAAACACTCCCACGGGCTTACCTGATTGCACAAGAAGAGTTTCATCATCTTTTAAGTTAGTAAGGCTCTTTACAATTGCATCAAAAGAAGGCCAATTACGGGCAGCTTTACCTGTGCCACCATAGACAACTAAGTTTTCAGGATGCTCAGCAACTGCTGGGTCTAGATTGTTGTGCAACATACGAATTGCTGCCTCTTGTGCCCAACCCTTAGCCGTTAGATTTGAACCCGTTGCGGCATGCAAAATGCGCGAAGAAGTTGTCATGGGTAAACACTATCGGGGCTTTGAGAGAGTGCAAAGAGGCTAACTGCGCAGGCTTTGGGCCCACTCTTGGTATTTGGCTGAGAGTTCTTTTACTGCCGCAATCTCTTCTACTTTAGAGCGCTCTCCATTTTTTGCTGCATAAAGATCTGCAATGGAGACGTTGTGCGCCGGCTTAGAAATAACTTCAATTTCATCGCCGGCGTTTATGTGACCTTCTTGAATAATACGTAGGTATGTTCCAGGTTTGCCAGAGGCCATAAACTCTTTAATCAATGTTGGTCGCTGCCAGAAACCAGCAAAAACGCGGCATGGAATGCGTGGCTGTGATACTTCAAGAATTGTTGTGCCAATTTTCCAGCGCTCCCCCACAAGGGCACCATTAACATCAATGCCGGAGGTAGTTAGGTTTTCACCAAATCGCCCGTTAGCAATTGATTGACTTAGCTCTTTTTCCCACCAGTCAGCATCTTCTCGGGCATATGCATAAACCGCTTGGTCATATCCCCCGTGGTGATTGCGATCTACGACAACATCGCCTGTGACTTCTTCATTAGCAAAGTGAACTGGGCCTACCGCTGCCCTCTTATCAATTCCAGTTTTGCCTTCACTGCCAGTCCATTCACCTTCATGCACAACGCTGGTGATATTGACAGTTAAAACTTTCATAGAAGGATTGTACTGGAAGTCGATTTAGTGGTGGAAGATTTCAGGCCTTACCCAGACAAGAATCCAGTGACGCGTTAGCGTAAATGAGCCTGTTCGTTAAGGGTTCGAAGTGCTCTTAATCCATCACTTGGCCAAACTGAGATTGTGGTGATTGAGCATGGTGAAAGATCGATATGAAAGATTGATTCAGCAGGTGCTCCGACTACAACTTTAGCTGCAGATTTAATTGTTCCATTGTGTGTAACAACTACGACGCGCTGTCCTGGATACTCAGATGCAATCTGTGAGATCGCAGCATCCACGCGAAATGCCACAGAGTCATAAGACTCACCTTCTGGTGGTGCAAAAGAAGTTGAACACACCCATGAGTTGTAATCAGCTGGATAGCGCTCTTTTACTTCATCTATGGACATTCCATCCCAAATTCCAAAGGAACACTCAATCCAAGCATCTTCAAAGACGATAGGAAGGCCTGTTGCCTTGGAGATTGCTTCAGCCGTTTGTGTTGTGCGCTTGAGAGGTGAAGCAATAATCACTTCTGGATTAAATCTGGCTATCGCCTCTGCAACTTTCTCAGCTTGCCCTAAACCAATATCAGTTAGCTCTGGATTTAAAGGGCCATCTCCAGAAAACTTCTTCATCGGAGTCAAAACAGTCTCACCATGTCTAATTAAGAAAATTGTTGTTGATTCTTCGGGGTTAAGCAGGCGCTCAGTTAAGTAGTTCTGGCGCACAGAGATTATTTCTCCCCCGCCACTTTGCTCATCCAATGCCTTGTTTGCCAAGCGATCTGCATGTGAGTTTTCATCACGTGGAATCCAGGAGTAGCTAACAAGAGCTGCGGTGTGGGCAGAACGGGCATCACTGGCTAGTTTTCGCATGTCTGCATGCTTAATCTGCCAGCGCCCAGACATCTGTTCTACTACTAATTTGCTATCCATCTTCACATCCACAGTTGCTTGCGGATCAAGGGCGTTAATGGCAGTTAAACCGGCAATGAGTCCGCAGTATTCAGCAACGTTATTTGTTGCAATTCCAATGAAGTCATAGAGCTCTGCAATGATTTTGCCGTTTTCAGTAATGACTGACCCATAACCTGCAGGTCCAGGATTGCCGCGTGAACCACCATCTGCAGTTAATGAAAAATGACGTGCCATTTACTACGCTCCGCGCACCAAGATGCAGCGGCACTCTTCACAGCGCACCACTTCATCATCAGCCAACTCAGAAATTCGCTTGAGCTCCACAGTATTGATTGAAAGGTGACAACCCGTGCATGCTCCGGCCACAAGGGCGGCGGCGCCATTTCCATTATTTGAAGCTCTCACTTTTTCATAGAGCGCAACAAATTCAGCAGACACTGAAGCCAGAGTTTCACTTCTCTCTTTGGCAATACTTTCTAATTCACCATTTATCTTTGCGAGCGCATTTTCTTTGCGGATATTGAGATCATTAATCTGTGCGGTGAAATCAGCTTCCTGTGTTTGAAGATCTGTAATGCGGGCTTTGATTTCATCCACGCGCATCATGATTTCTAGCTCTACTTCTTCAAGTTCAGCGCGACGGGCATTAAGAGTTCCCACTTCATGCTGAAGTTGTTCAAGCTCTTTAGGTGATGCTGATCCCCCAGAGAGACGGGATTCATCACGGGTAATGCGAGTGACTATCTGCTCAACATCAGCCTCTGCGCGCAAGAGTTCGCGCTTAACATCATTGAGTTCAGTCTCTGCTGCAATACGAAGATCGCGAGCGTTATGAGATTTTGTAGTGGTGCTTACTAACTCGGCAATTTCAGGAAGGATTGAAGCGCTGTGGTTAAGTGCAGTGGTTTTCTGGTCAAAAGCTGCCACATCAAGAATCTGACGTTGATCACTTGGGCTGGCTTTCATTCTCTGCAATCAACCCCTTCGTAAAGATCTGGTGGGCGCTGAGGGTTTCGAACCCCCGACATTCTCGGTGTAAACGAGACGCTCTACCACTGAGCTAAGCACCCTTTGTACTGCTATGAGTACTGGTGAATCTTACTTCACCATAGTTAAATCGCTAAATCCCGCGCTTAGAGCGCAGCAATTGCCGCCTTGTAATCAGCGATATTGCGAGCATCGCCAAGACCATTGACTACCTGCCAGCGCAAGATGCCTGCTTTATCAATGACGAATGTGCCACGCGTTGAACAACCGCGTGATTCTTCAAATACTCCGTATGCCTTAGCAACTGCGCCATGTGGCCAGAAATCTGCAAGGACTGGGAACTTATAACCTTCAGCTTCAGCAAATGCACGTTGTGCATACATAGGATCACATGAGATTGCTAGCAGTTGCACGTTATCGTTTTGGAATGCTGCTAGATCATCACGTAGTGCACAGAGCTCACCTGTGCAGATTCCTGAGAATGCAAAAGGATAGAAAAGCAAAACTACATTCTTCTCACCCTTAAAAGATGAAAGTGAAATCTTCTCACCATGTTGATTGAGAACTTCAAAATCTGGAGCGGCTTGGCCAATTGTTAGAGTCATAGCGGCAAATCTATCGTTTACCCGCTTTACGTGCCACCAGACGAGTAGCACTCCAGTCAGCTGCAATTGATAAAGATGATGTCTGGCTTAAGCCAGCAGTGGGGGCGGCATCTTGAATATCACTGGGTTCAACATGTCCATCGCGACCAACCTTGGGAGTTAATACCCAGATAGGTCCAGTCTCACTTAAATAAGTAAGAGCATCCATTAATTCATCTACAAGATCGCCATCACCATCGCGCCACCAGATAATTACGCCATCAACTACTTCATGAGCATCACTATCTACAAACTCTGTTTTAGTAATGGCGCTAATCGATTTGCGTAGGTTTTCATCGCAGCCTCCAGAACGGCCGACCTCTAGAACTAGGTCACCCTCCTTGAACCCCATACGCGCTGGCACAGGCTAATTCCACACAATGAATGCCCCTTGCACAAGAGATATGGCTAGTCCATTTCGACTTACTGGTCAGTTCAGGCAAGAATAGGCACCATGAGCGAAACCTTTGAGGCGCCCGATCAGATTATCGACCAGCTAGTTGATACCGACCCTTCAGAGACGGCCGAATGGCATGCATCCTTTGATGCCGCTCTAGCAAATGCAGGTCCAGTACGCGCTCGCTATTTAATGTTGAGTCTTTTAAAGCGTGCCCATGAGAAAAAAATAGGCATTTCTGACCTTCGTACAACTGATTACATGAACACAATTTCTCCAGAACATGAACCAGCTTTTCCTGGTGATGAAGGTATTGAGCGCAATATCCGTGCGATGAATCGTTGGAATGCAGCGATGATGGTGCACCGTGCACAGCGTCCAGGAGTTGGCGTTGGTGGGCACATCTCTACGTATGCATCATCTGCTGCACTTTATGAAGTTGGTTTTAACCACTTCTTCCGCGGACAAGATCACCCAGGTGGCGGAGATCAAATCTTTTTCCAAGGACATGCAAGTCCTGGAATGTATGCACGTGCATATCTTGAAGGACGTTTAACTGAAGATCAGTTAGATGGTTTCCGCCAAGAACTCTCACATCCAGCTGGCGGACTTTCTTCTTACCCTCACCCACGTTTGATGCCAGATTTTTGGCAGTTCCCAACAGTGTCAATGGGTATTGGACCAATCAATGCTATTTATCAAGCGCGCTTTAATCGTTATCTCCACAACCGCGGAATCAAAGACACAAGTGATCAACGCGTCTGGGCTTTCCTTGGAGATGGTGAAGTAGATGAAGTCGACACATTGGGTGCTATCGGTTTAGCAACACGTGAAAAACTCGACAACTTAACCTTTGTTGTGAACTGTAATTTGCAACGCCTTGATGGTCCGGTTCGCGGAAATGGCAAAATCATTCAAGAGCTTGAATCAATCTTTGGTGGCGCTGGTTGGAATGTTATTAAGGTGGTTTGGGGCCGCGAGTGGGATCCACTATTGGCTCAAGATCGCGAAGGCGCACTTGTTAACTTGATGAATAAGACTTTAGATGGCGATTACCAGACCTTTAAAGCTGAATCTGGTGCCTATGTTCGTGAGAACTTCTTTGGTCGCGATCCTCGCACTGCAGCAATGGTTGCCGACTGGTCTGATGAAAAAATCTGGGGCTTAAAGCGCGGTGGACATGACTATAAGAAGTTATTCGCTGCATACACCGCAGCAACTCAAGACAATGGTCGCCCAACAGTTATTTTGGCTAAAACAATTAAGGGCTGGACTCTTGGATCAAGCTTTGAAGGTCGTAACTCCACTCACCAGATGAAGAAGATGTCACTTGAAGACATCATGCAATTCCGTGACACTTTGCATCTAGATATTCCAGATGAGAAGTTAGATAAGTACTTACCTCCATACTTAAAGCCAGCACCAGATTCACCTGAAGCTTTATATCTAGCTGAACGTCGCGCAGCCCTTGGAGGATCTATCCCCCGCCGCCGTGCAATTTCACGCCCACTTACTCAACCTGATGATTCTGTCTATGACTCAGTTAAGCGTGGTTCTGGACATCAAGAGATTGCAACAACTATGGCCTTTGTGCGCATGCTCAAAGATTTAGTTAAAGATCCAGGACTTGGTGCACGTATCGTTCCAATCATTCCTGATGAGGCTCGCACATTTGGTATGGATTCACTGTTCCCAACGCTCAAGATTTACTCTCCTAATGGTCAGCAATATGCCGCAGTTGATCGTGATTTGATGTTGTCATACAAGGAATCAACTACTGGTGTGATCTTGCATGAAGGAATTAACGAAGCGGGATCTGTTGCATCATTTACAGCAGTGGGCTCTTCATACTCCACACACGATGAACCGATGATTCCTATTTATATCTTCTACTCAATGTTTGGTTTCCAGCGCACAGGAGATGCTTTCTGGGCTGCAGCAGATCAGCTAGTTCGTGGCTTTGTAGTCGGAGCAACTGCTGGTCGCACCACACTCAACGGTGAAGGTTTACAGCATGAAGATGGCCATTCACCGCTTCTTGCCTCAACTAACCCAGCAGTGGTTGCTTATGATCCAGCTTTTGCTTTTGAGCTTGGACATATTGTTAAAGATGGATTGCGCCGTATGTATGGCGAGAACAGTGAAAATATTTATTACTACGTAACTGTTTATAACGAGCCATATGTGCACCCAACTGAGCCTGAAAACCTGGATGTTGAAGGTCTGCTCAAGGGTATCTATCTCTATTCCCCTGCAGCTAAATCACGCAAAAAATCTGCACAGATTTTGGCTTCAGGTGTTGGAGTGAACTGGGCACTTAAGGCTCAGCAACTTCTTGCAGATGACTGGGGCGTTAAAGCATCAGTGTGGTCAGTTACATCGTGGAACGAACTTCGCCGTGATGGGTTAGAAACTGATCGTCACAACTTACTTAATCCAAAAGATAAGAAGCGTGCATACATTTCTAAGAAGCTAGATGGACATAAGGGTCCAGTTATTGCGGTTAGTGATTACATGCGCTCTGTGCAAGATCAAGTTGCTCCATGGGTTGATGCACCGTTCTATTCACTTGGAACTGATGGCTTTGGATTATCAGACACACGTGGAGCTTTGCGCCGTCACTTTAAAGTTGATGCTGAATCAATCACAGTTGCCGTTTTGCAGCAACTAAGTAATCAAGGTGATATCAAAGCAAGCATTGTCACCAAGGCGATGGAAAAGTATCGTATCCATGATGTCTCAGCTGCAGATGCTGGCAATACCGAAGGCTCAGGTTGATCTCAAGAATTGCAATAAGCGATATCTCCCCCGCTGTTTACTTCGGAGGAGAATTTCTACCTGTTAAAGCAGTTGCTGGTGAAACAATTCAAATCAGTGCAACGGCAGTCATTGAAGGACATGAAAAACTAGCTGCCCAAGCCGTCTTACACGATTCAAAAGGCAAAGTTGTTTCCCGCGCAGATATGAAAGAAACATGGCCTGGAACTAATCGTTATGAAGGTTCAATAACCATTCCAGCACAAGGTGATTATTTCTTTGTCATTGAAGCTGACAGCACTTCTCAATATCGCACGGTGTATGGCTCAACTGAAAAATACCCAATCCGCGCTGATCGTGAACGCGCACTTGTGGGTTCTTGGTATGAGTTCTTCCCTCGCAGTGAAGGTGCAATCAAAAATACAGATGGAACAATCACATCTGGAACATTTATCACTGCAACCAAACGTTTATCGGCCGTTGCTGCAATGGGCTTTGATGTTCTCTATCTGCCGCCTATTCATCCAATCGGTGTTGCACACCGTAAGGGACCAAATAACTCACTTACTGCTGGCCCCAATGATCCTGGTGTGCCATGGGCTATTGGTAATTCAGATGGTGGCCATGATGCGATTAATCCAGCACTTGGAACAATGAAAGATTTCGAAAACTTTGTTTCAGCAGCAAAGAAGGCTGGCTTAGAGATTGCATTAGATCTAGCACTTCAAACTTCGCCAGATCATCCGTGGGTGAAAAGTAATCCTCAATGGTTTAACAAACGTGCCGATGGAACTATTGCATACGCTGAGAACCCACCAAAGAAGTATCAAGATATCTATCCCATTAACTTTGATGATGACTATGAAGGCATTAGAGATGAAGTTCTACGCATCATCCGTTTATGGGTATCTAAGGGCGTAAAGATCTTTCGTGTAGATAATCCACACACTAAACCAGTGCATTTCTGGCAGGACTTGCTCGATATCGTGCGCAGAGAGAGCCCAGAAGTAATCTTTTTGGCAGAAGCTTTCACAGCGCCAGCAATGATGCATGCACTTGGAAAAGCTGGTTTTCACCAGTCCTATACATATTTCACCTGGCGCACCAGCAAGTCAGAGCTCACTGAGTACGGCCGCGAAGTTGCGCAACAAACTTCAGCGTTCTTTCGTCCTAATTTCTGGGTTAACACGCCAGATATCAATCCTCTTCACCTACAAAGCGGCAATCCAGCGATGTTTGCACTGCGCGCCGTTCTTGCTTCCACTCTTACGCCTTCGTGGGGAATGTATGCAGGTTATGAGATTTATGAGCACCGCCCATTTAAAGAAGGTGGCGAAGAATATTTAGATTCAGAGAAGTATGAAATTAAAGTCCGTGATTGGGATGGGGCAACTAAAAAGGGTCTAACTCTTGCGCCCTTTATTACCCAGCTCAATGCAATCCGTAAAGCTAATCCAGCGTTGCAACAGCTTCGTAATTTAGTTTTTCACAACACTGAATCAGAAGCGATTATCGCTTATTCCAAGCGCGAAGGTAAAAACCTGATTTTGGTTGTAGTAAACCTTGATCCATCCTTTGCTCAAGGAACGATTGTTCATTGGGATATGAACGCTCTAGGCCTTGAAGGATCTTTTGCAGTTAAAGATCTACTCGATGGCAAAAGCTTTGATTGGTCTGAGCATCAGTTCGTTCAACTTGATCCCACACGCCCAGTTGGCAAAGTTGCCCACATCTGCCAAGTGAAGCTTTAATAAATGGGAATCTTTTCGCGATTTATTAAAAAGGATTCCAGCTCTCATATCCAACCTGCCACTTTCCTAAACCCTCATTCAACTCTGGGTGAACTCGATCTTCACTTAATTGCCGAAGGTCGCCATGAACAGTTATGGAAAGCACTCGGTGCCCACGTTCGCCGAGATGATTCACAGGAGCTTCTAGGTACTGCTTTTTCTGTGTGGGCACCTAATGCTCAAGGAGTTTCACTTATTGGTGATCACAATTTCTGGGATAAGAACACACATCACATGGTGCGCATTGCTTCATCTGGAATCTGGGAAATCTTTATCCCAGATATTGGAGTTGGAACTAAATATAAGTTTGCCATTTGTGGAAAAGATGGGCGTTGGGTTGATCATGCCGATCCGATGTCACGTGCAACTGAGATCCCTCCACTCACTGCCTCAATTGTCGAAGAATCAAACTACATGTGGAGTGATTCAGAGTGGATCAACAAGCGCACAAAGTTTGAATCATGGCGCTCCCCTGTCTCTGTCTATGAAGTGCATTTGGGTTCATGGAAGCTAGGACTTTCTTACCGTGAACTTGCAATTGAATTAGTTGACTATGTGCGAGCTCAAGGCTTTACACATGTTGAGTTCTTGCCTGTCACAGAGCACCCTTATGGTCCATCTTGGGGATACCAAGTAACGTCATTTTTTGCACCATCCTCTCGCTTTGGCTCACCCGATGATTTCAAATTCTTAGTTGATGCACTCCATGCTGCAGATATTGGAGTTATTTTGGATTGGGTCCCTGCGCACTTTCCAAAAGATGAATGGGCCTTAGCTCAATTTGATGGCACCGCGCTCTATGAGCACTCAGATCCACGGCTAGGAGAACACCCTGACTGGGGCACTCTCATCTTTAACTTTGGTAGAAATGAAGTGCGCAACTTTCTTGTTGCAAGTGCGCTCTATTGGCTCACTGAGTATCACATCGATGGATTGCGCGTGGATGCCGTTGCTTCCATGCTCTATTTAGATTATTCACGCAAAGAGGGCGAATGGTTGCCAAATAAAAATGGCGGCCGTGAGAACTTAGAAGCTGTGCAACTACTTCAAGAAGCTACATCCACAGCCTATAAAACCCACCCAGGCATCATGATGATTGCTGAAGAATCAACTGCGTGGTCTGGCGTCACTCGTGACACATCCTCCGGTGGCCTTGGCTTTGGCTTTAAATGGAACATGGGCTGGATGCATGACACCTTGCAGTATCTGCAGCATGATCCCATCCACCGCGTTTACCACCATAACGAAGTAACTTTCTCAATTCTCTATGCATGGAGTGAGAACTTCATGCTTCCGCTCTCCCATGATGAAGTAGTTCATGGCAAAGGCCAGCTAGTTAACAAGTTCCCTGGAGATCGCTGGCAAAAGACTGCAACGCTGCGTGCTTTATATGGATTTATGTGGGCGCATCCAGGTAAGAAGCTTTTGTTTATGGGTAGTGAATTTGCACAGAATGATGAGTGGAGTGAAAGCGCTGGACTTCAGTGGTATTTAACTGAATACGGAGAACATCAAGGAGTTCAAAAGTGTGTTGCTGAAATCAACGCGCTCTATAAAAAAACTCCAGCCCTTTGGGAAAAGGACACCTCCCCTGAAGGTTTCACCTGGTTAGTTGGAAATGATGGTGCAGCCAACGTTGTTGCCTTTGCTCGCTGGGATGATGCGGGAACGCCCTTTGTTGCAATTACTAATTTTTCACCTATGCCACACGAGAACTACAACCTGCCATTCCCCACCACCGGCACATGGACAGAAGTCCTTAACACCGATGATTTAGCTTATGGCGGCAGTGGAATTACAAATGAGGCAGTAATAATAAATGATGCGGCACATTTGAGCGCCCAGGTGCGAGTACCACCTCTGGCAACTATCTGGTTTAAACGCTCTTAAGGGCTTTGGCGAAAAAGGGAACTGTCAGTAGAAGAACTGCTGGAATGATTAAGCCGATTGTTAGCGAAGTAGCTTGAGCAGTCCAAGCAACAATCCACTTCAAAATAAAGGCCAAAATAATATTTGCTACGCCGATATGGCCAATAACCACGCTTGCAGGGTGTTTTGAGCGGGTATTTGCCGCAGCCATAAACGTCGGTCCAAGGAATGAGCTTCCAAGACCAGCAAGTGAGAACCCGATGCAAATAACTAGAAACGCCATATCTTGATTAGTAGCAAAGACCGATCTTGCTAAAAAGATACTCACAAGGAAAGAAGTGCCGGCCAGCAGTGATGCATGGACTGCTAAACGCTCTAATGAAAATCGTGGCACTAAGTAGTGAACGGTGAATCTTCCAAAAATCATCCACACTGTGAAGAGAATATATGGCAGCGTGTTAATGCCACTCTTAATTCCAATTTCTTCCTTGGTGTAAATAGCGGACCAGTCACCAAGCGCGAACTCTAGAAAAATCGCACATATGAGGCCAAATGAAACCATTCGATCGAAAGAGAATCCTGAGAACAGTTCTTTGATCTTGTAATCAACATCTATATCTTGATTAGCCTTGAGAAGCTCTGGTGCAAGAGATTTGATCACTACGGTCTGAATCAGGAAAATAACAACAGTTAAAACTCCCACATGAAGATGCAGCGAGACTCGGTCAACGAGAAATCCTGATATCAAAGCGGTGAGTAATGCACCAGCGCCCCATACTCCGCTCATCTGAGTAATAATGAATTTTCCTGTGCGATCTTGGTAATTAAAGCCTTGAGCATTAATTGAAATATGAAAAGCAGATATTGCAGCACCAAATGCGATATTTGCAAAGAAAAATATCAGAGATGAATCAACAGTAGTGAGAATTATCAAGGTTGCCATAAGAAAAAATGAGGCAACATATAGAACTCTCTTAACTCCAATCTTGTGAACTACGTATCCCACAGTCAGCAGTGAGATAAGTGAACCTAAAGCGCCAGTACTAATCAATGAACCAAAGCCACCATTAGTCAGCTTTAACGCCTCTTTAACTTCTGGAAAGCGCGGAATCCAGGACATGATTCCTAGACCAAATGTGAAGAAAAGAATTCTTAGGTAATTAAGCTCTTTTTTAGGGGTAACTGTGCGCATATTAGAAGAGGGCGTTCGCTAGCGCGCTGCGAGCTGCAGTTAAGCGTGGATCTGCTGGATCAACTAAGGCAAAGAGTGAAAGAAGATGTTCTTTGGCTTTGTTGCGATCATCCCCCGCACTTTCTTTGACTGCATGCAAGAGACGAGTAAAGGCTGCTTCAACTCCACCATTTACTATCTCCATATCAGCTGCCTTTAACTGCAAGGATAAATCCGTCGGATTATCTGTGGCTTCTTTGATTACTGCATCCAATACCAAACCGTCGGTACGAATCAGCAATTGAGTTTGCGCCAGACCTAACTTTGCAAAAGAGTCAGCTGGCTTTCTAGCAAGAAGCTTTTTATAGGCAATCTCGGCTGTAGCAAAATCTCCAGCTTCAAGAGCAGTAACTGCTTCTTCCTCTTCAGGTTCGATGACTTCAACTGGTGCATCACCAACGCCTTGTTCTGCAGCCAGCGTCAAAACTTTATCGAGCACAAGGCGAATCTGTGCTTCTGGATAAGCTTGTTCAAATAGAGGAACAATCTGTTCATTAATTAATGCAACTGCGTAAGGAATTTTTTGTGTTTGTAGGGCCTTGGCAACTTGAGGCTGTGCATCAATATCAACATGTCCCAAGCTCCATGAACCTTTGTAGCTAGCTTCTAGTTGGCCCATCACCGCTAACATCTCAACTGATTCTGCACTTCGCGCTGACCAGCAGAACAAGATAACTGCGCGGGCTTTTGAAAGAGGTAAAAACTCTGAAGTTAAGTTTTCGGCAGTGACTGCAACGCCTGGTGTGGGCCCTGTTGGGGCGCTCTTAGGTTTTCCTAATGAACTCAGATCAACAGCTTGCGCAAAATTAGGAGGGTTGCTCACGTTGTAATCCTACTGGGCGATGAGGTCAACGCCAGAATCACGCCGATGGGGCAAAATCTCTTCTACGTAATTATCGGCTGCAAACTCCAAGCCCACATCAGTTCCCTTTTGTTCACTCAAATACCAGCGGTTTTCAAGGATTTCATGGAACATCTGAGCCCGCTCCACGCGACCACGCATCTGCTCAGGGATTCGGTTGATGGTTGGCTCAAAGACTTCTAGGAACCACACCTTTGCCATCTCAGTTACTGACATAGCGGTGTTTTCGTGACGGGCACGATAGCGATCAAAGGATGCAAGCAAACGTTTGGCTTGTAGCTCTTCAGTTTCAATTCCCATTAATTCACGAAGACGTTGTGTGTGATAACCAGCAGCGACTAAACGTGGTTGGAAAGATAAAAGTTGTGAATCTCCGTCGATAGTGATTGATACTTCTTCAACTGCAAAACCTAAATCGTGTAGCTGGCGCATAGCGCGCTCAACAGCATGGCGATCCTTAGGATCAAGTAGTTGGCGCTCTTTGAGTGCTGCCCAAATCCTGCGATAACGACGTATAACTGCCTCTGCTGCGCGCACCGGATCCATTCCAGGGTAGAGAACTCCAGATAAGCGCAGATCTTCTAACTCAGCAGCAACGTTAAACATTGCGATATCTAAATCATGTTCACGTTGGCCATCACTAAGAGATTTCTGAAACTCTCCTGTTTCTGCATCTACAAGATATGCAGCAAAACCTTCAGCATCACGGCGAAATAAAGTATTTGATAGTGAGCAATCGCCCCACCAAAAACCTAAAAGGTGTAATCGCACTAGCAGCAGCGCGAGTGCATTTGCCATCGTATTAATATCATGGGTAGTAACAGAGCCTGAGAGAAGAACTCGATAGGGCAATGAGTACGGCAAGAAACGTGTAACCATGGCGCACGGCAGTTCTTCACCACTTGCATCGGTCCGGCCTTCAACAACTGCGATCTGCTCTACGCAAGGGGCTTTAAGTGAAGTCAGTTCCCGTAAGACTTTGTACTCACGATTAGCAAACTCTGCAACTGTTTCTTTAACGGCATAGACCGGTGCATCCGCATCGCTAGTGGCTCGAACTAAGCGGACAACGTGGCGGGAAATACCTCGTTTTTCTGCCAGCGCAGGATCCTCTGGCCACTCTTCCAAACTCTGGTGCCACGGCAGGCCGGTAACAGCTGCGATCTCCTCGCCTAATCCTGTTATCCGAAGGGCCATGGGCTCATTCTTGCCTAAAAATGTGACGGGAAGATGAACACCACGTCTCATACAAGTGAGATAACTATCTTTACAATGCATCTATGGCAATTAAAGAGCGAATTAAGAAGGTTACTAAGCGAGCAGCTAAGGCTGCTCCAACCCCAGCTGACTACGGAATTGCTGGAGTACCAATAAATAGATCTCACCCTTATTACTTTGGATTTGTTGCAACGCTAGGGGCATTAACAGCAATCGTCTTAATGCGCGCACTTGCAAGCGTCTCGCAGATATTTATTTTGATCTTAATCGCTCTTTTCTTAGCAACAGGCCTCAACCCAGCTGTTGAAGCCCTTCGCCGTCGCAATATGTCACGCGCCACTGCAGTGACCATTATCTTTACTTCAGTTATTGCCTTTGTAATCTTCTTTGCACTCGTTGTGGCCCCTCCTGTAATTTCACAAGGAACACAACTAATCAATAAGGCTCCAACTCTTTTAGGTGAACTAACAAATAATGCAACGATTAATAAGCTCAATGATCAGTATGGAATTATCGATACGCTTCAAGCTAGATTAGAATCTGTAACTTCCGATGGAACGCTCTTGATTTCAGCCTTCGGTGGCGTAATCGGTGTTGGTAAATCTGTTCTCTCAGGATTTTTCACTTTCCTTACAATCCTAGTTCTCACTCTTTACTTCATCACTTCCCTGCCACAGGCAGTTAATCTTGGACTTTCTCTTGTTCCTGCAAGTCGTCGTGAACGTATCGGCCACCTCACAAACGCCATCATTGGTCGAGTTGGTTCCTTCGTCGGTAGCCAAATCGTTATTGCAGCTATGGCCTCACTCTTTGTTTTCATTCTCTCGCTCGTTCTTGGACTCCCTTCCCCAATAGCCATAGGCATGATTGTCTTTGTCTGCGGGTTGATTCCATTAATTGGACATTTCTTGGGTTCTGGAATCGTCACGATAATCGCATTAACGCAATCAATTGCAATCGGCGTTATTGCACTTGTTGCTTATGTTGTTTACGTCCAAATTGAAAACTACGTTGTTACACCACGCATCATGAAAAGAACTCTGGCAGTTCCTGGAGCAGTAACAATTATCTCCGCTCTCATTGGTTCATCACTTTTGGGGTTAGTGGGCGGATTACTTGCTGTGCCAGTGGCTGCTTCGATTATTTTGATTTTAGACGAGGTTGTTATTCCTCGTGCTAATAACTCTTAATATTCAAGAGGTAAGGCTTGTGCTTCACCAGTAACAATGGTGTT
>JBEATO010000003.1:0-2842 GCA_041161945.1 Actinomycetota bacterium | reverse complement strand
AAGGTACGAATCTCTTTCTTTTCACGATCATATGTGCGCACGCGCGTAATGAACTCACTTACTTCATGGCCGTAAGCACCAATATTTTGAATTGGCGCAGCGCCAACAGTTCCTGGAATTCCACTCAATGTTTCTAGCCCAGCAAAACCTCTATTAATTGTCGTTGCAACTAACTCATCCCAGTCTTCACCAGCACCAATAGTCAGAGTCGCACCACTGCATGCATCAACTTCTGCCTGCACAGAGTTATTTGAAATTCTAATTACTGTGCCTTCAAAGCCTGAATCTGAAACTAAAACATTTGTTCCTCCACCTAAAATCAAAATAGGTGAATCCCCTGCTTCTTCAATTGCAGCAATGATTTCTTCCTGCGTTGATACTTGAAGGATTTTTTGCGCCGGGCCGCCCACGTGAAAGCTCGTGTATTTGGATAGATCGGTCATGGGTTAAGGCTACCGACGTGGAGACAAAATCGCTTCTTTGCCTCTGTACTTCTCCAGGATGCGGTCAAAGGTCTTCTTTGATTGCACGTCACGGTAATCAGGATCAACATCGTGATAACCATGATGACGTCCCTGAGTAAGAGGTAAATCCATCTGAAAGAGTTTTCCGCCGGCTTGTCTGATTTTAAGTGAAAATTCAATATCAGCATTTCTGTAATAAACCGCACGTGGATTAAATCCACCCACTTGAGTCATAGCTTCGCGGTTAAATGCCATGAAGTAAGAAAAGAGAACATCAACTTCGCCCACACCTTTGTCATCAACGCTGCGCCATTGATCTTCTAAGTTAACTAATCCCCCGTGCCAACCCACGGCAACGTATTGTCCCTTTGCTAACTCATCAACTACTGGCGTGATTGCATCACCGGTGAATTGAGTGGAGGGATCCATAAGAACTACATACTTGCTTGAAAGCTTTTCCAGAAAGACATTTGCACAATCTGCCCAGCTCGCACCAGGTGCAACTGAGATTAAATAGGTGCGCTTATCCATCTCCTCAAATAACGCGCCGGCATCGCCAATAGAAATTATGGCAACGGCGCAATCACTATTAGCTTTGATTGTCCGCACAGTTTCAAGGGCATCATCTGTAAAGCCATCGACAATAATTCCAACTGTTACATCGCCCTCAAGAGCTATTGGTCGAATATCGCGTGGATAAGCCAGAGTTATATAAGGCTTCTTTGGCTTTAACTCATAGCCTCCAGCAACATCGACAACTTCATAGCCGGCATGTAATAAGTCTTCACGATATTTATCGGCTAATTTAAAATCTTTAGCAGCTCGCGCATCCATACGCGCTTGTGCTAACTGTGTAACTGAATCTGGAACACTCATTTAACTACTACAGCCTTTGCCATTCCCAGGACTTTAACCCCGGCAGAAGTTGCAGTGATATCTAGTTTGACGGTGTTTCCATCAACTTCAGTAACCATTGCCACCACAGTTAAATCAACCTTTTCACCGACTGGAACTATCACTGGCTTAATAAAGCGAGCAGAGAACTCACGGACATTGGCGCTTCCACCTGCCCACTCCGTTACATATTTTCCGGCAAGGGCCATGGTCAGCATGCCGTGGGAAATAACATTGGGAAGGCCTACTGAGAGTGCAAACTCTTCATTTTGGTGAATAGGGTTTTGATCTCCACTTGCATCTGCATATGCCTTGAGCAAAGCGCGATCAATATAGAAAACCTTTTCTGGCAAAGCCATTCCTACTTCAATCATCCGCGCACCACCAAAGTTGACCAGGATGTGACAACAAGCTCGCTGCCATTATGTAAATCGGAGCGCACAGAGACAATTTCATTTCCTGCTGCAACTCTTAGAGTTTCAATTGTTGCTGAACATGTGAAGACATCGCCTGCAACTATCGGGCGAAAGATTTCAAATTTTTGATCGCCATGAACTAAGCGAGTCCAATCAACACCGATTTCAGGTTGAGTCAGGATTGATTCATATTGGGAAAGCGAAATGCGGATTGAAAAAGTAGGAGGTGCAACGCTTGTGTCTGTTTCGCCAATGACAGCGGCAAAGGCATCAATTTCTGATTGTGTGACCGTAACTTGTTCCACACCCTTGAAGGTGCGCCCGACCGAATCGGGATTGATCATTAGCGAGTTTCGCGGTGAAGAGTTGAAGACTTGCAACGTGGACAGAACTTCTTAAGTTCCATGCGGTCTGGATCGTTGCGGCGGTTCTTCTTTGTAATGTAGTTACGCTCTTTGCAATCAACGCATGCCATGGTGATCTTTGGACGTACGTCCGCGCTCTTGCTTGCCATGGTCTTACTCCTTCATTGGTTATCGAGGGGCTCAGGTTACCCGAGCCTTCTCGATGCGCGAAATTCACGCGTGTGGAACTAGTAGCGGAGGCGGGATTTGAACCCACGACACAGCGATTATGAGCCGCTTGCTCTACCAAGCTGAGCTACCCCGCCAAGGGTTGTGCTTGTTAAAAGATCTTCATCAAGTGAAGAACTCTTTCGAGCCCCCCACCGGAATCGGACCGGTGACCTTTTCCTTACCATGGAAACGCTCTACCAACTGAGCTAGGGGGGCAGATCGAATGCTGAGCGTACAGGCAATTAACTACTTTGGAAAAATGACCTTCTTATAGCGCTGGATTTAGCGTGATTTTGCCAGTTGTTTCGCGGGCCAACATTGCTTGGTGAGCAGCAGTGGCCTGACTTAAGCCAAATGTTGCACCAATTACTGGCTTTAATTTTCCTTCAATTACTAACGAAAATAGTTCAGTAATGACATCGTTAAGAAGTTCTTTCTTACCAAAGCAATGTGCCAACCAAAATCCTGTAATTGTCTTTGATCCACCCATTAA
>JBEATO010000133.1:0-4076 GCA_041161945.1 Actinomycetota bacterium | reverse complement strand
TCCAGGATGGATTGGTTATCTGGCATTGACTTTGGTTTATATCCAGCCAAATTAACTGAAGTGGGATATTTAAAATCCGTCATTGCTTGTAGAGCATCTTTTGCGATATCAACAAGCACTGGGCCTGGACGGCCTGAACTTGCGATATGGAAAGCCTCAGCGATCGCGCGTGGGATATCGGCTGGGTTAGTAATTAAATAATTGTGCTTTGCAAATGGCATTGTGATACCGCGAATATCTGCTTCTTGGAAAGCATCTGTTCCGATTGCAAGTGAAGGCACCTGGCCAGTGATTGCAACAACAGGAACTGAATCCATAGCAGCATCAGCCAGCGGCGTTACAAGATTTGTTGCACCAGGACCTGATGTAGCAATACACACACCAACACGACCAGTTACTTGGGCATAACCTGTTGCAGCATGACCTGCACCTTGTTCATGGCGAACAAGAATGTGGCGGATCGAGCTAGAAAAAATTGGATCGTAGGCTGGGAGAATTGCACCACCTGGGATTCCGAACATGACATCCACGCCTGCAGCTTCAAGGGATGCGACAAGTGAACTCGCCCCATTCATCTGACTCATAGTTCTTCTCCCTTCGTTGCCTGGCATTTATAGTGATGAAACGAAAAAACCCTCAGATAACTGAGGGCGGCGCATGATCATTGTTAGATCACGCGCTGCTAAATCACCACCACAAATGTTGTGCTCATAGGGATATTCTCCAATGGATTACGCATAAGAGTCAAGGCATGAGATGCACATCTCACAATTTGAGCCAGCTTTACTCGCAGACCGCGCCTTTGGATGCAGATCCCACCAGTTTTGAATACTTGGCCAATACCCCGCGGGAGTATTTATGACCTAATGGCTTCCAGCCAACTTTTCTGGCTTCAAGCTCTTTAGGGTCAACAAGTAAATCCAATGTGCGATTAGTGATGTCGATGCGCACTAAATCGCCATCTTTAATAAATGCAATCGGTCCCCCATCAACAGCTTCCGGTGCAACGTGACCAACACACAAACCAGTTGATCCACCAGAGAAACGACCATCAGTTAAAAGCAGAGTTGATTTACCAAGACCCGCGCCTTTAATCGCGCCAGTAATCATTAGCATCTCGCGCATACCTGGACCTCCCTTAGGTCCTTCATAGCGAATTACAACTACATCACCTGCCTGAATCGTTCCGTTTTCAAGTGCATCCATGGCAGCTTGTTCACGTTCAAACACCCTGGCAGGTCCTTCAAATTTTTCAATTCCAATACCTGCTGTTTTACATACCGCACCATCGGTGGCAAGAGTGCCGCCCAAGATGGTAATTCCAATATCTGTAGATATTGGAGATGACACCGCACGCAAGATCTGTCCATCTGGATCTGGTGGAGCAATATCTTTCAAATTCTCTGCCATTGTTTTACCAGTAACAGTTAGAACATCACCGTGAAGCAAACCAGCATCGAGTAATCCCTTTAATACAACTGGAATTCCACCAACTTTATCGACATCACTCATTACAAACCTACCGAATGGCTTGAGATCTCCTAGCAAAGGAACTTTTGAACCGATGCGATGGAAGTCATTGAGTTCAAGATTTACTTCTGCTTCATAGGCAATTGCTAGCAGGTGCAGAACTGCGTTAGTAGAACCACCTAATGCCATCAAAATTGTGATCGCGTTTTCAAAGGCAGGCTTAGTCAAAATATCGCGAGTAGTAATTCCCTGGCGAATGAGTTCAACCACTGCAGCACCTGATGCAATTGCATAAGTGTCGCGGCGGCGATCAACTGCTGGAGGCGCAGCTGATCCAGGAAGTGAGAGACCAATTGCTTCACCAATACTTGCCATGGTGTTTGCTGTATACATACCGCCGCAAGCACCTTCACCTGGACAGATTGCACGTTCAATTTGATCCACCCGCTCTTGGGTAATTAATCCACGAGCGCAAGCTCCAACAGCCTCAAAGGCGTCAATGATTGTTACATCTTTGCCATCAACTTGGCCTGGCAGTGTTGAACCTGCATAAACAAAAACGCTTGCAACATCTATGCGAGCTGCTGCCATCATCATTCCTGGAAGAGATTTATCGCAACCAGCAAAAGTAACCATTCCATCTAAACGCTCTGCTTGCATAACAGCTTCAACCGAGTCTGCAATAACTTCACGTGAAACTAAAGAAAAGTGCATTCCTTCATGGCCCATTGAAATTCCATCAGAGACAGAGATAGTTCCAAATTGCATTGGAAATCCGCCTGCATCTAGGACGCCTTGCTTTGAAGCTTTAGCTAAACGATCTAAAGATAAATTACATGGAGTGATTTCATTCCATGATGAAGCAATACCGATCTGTGGTTTAACCCAGTCGTCATCGCCCATTCCAACTGCGCGTAACATTCCACGTGCAGGGGCGCGCTCTAATCCATCAGTTACGACTCCAGAGCGCGGCTTCATGTTGGGCATGTGCTTAGTCTAGCCTTCTGATTGTCCTAGATGAGCTAACAAAAGTGAGCGAACTTTAGCTGCATCGGCTTGTCCCTTTGTATCTTTCATAACCATTCCAATCAAAGCACCGGCTGCTGGTAAGTGACCATCTCGAACCTTTTGCGCAGTCTCTGGTTGTCCAGCACATGCACGCTCGATTGCAGCCATCAATGCTGAATCATCATTAACAACCTTAATTCCGCGAGCAGCAATAACTGCCGCAGGCTTTCCTTCACCAGCAATAACACCTTCCACAACTTGTCGAGCTAACTTATCCGTTAGATCACCAGCATTAACAAGGGCAACAATCTCAGCTACATCTGATGCTGCAATAGGCAAATCTTTAATCGCTACATCTTTTTCATTCGCGATACGAGAAATCTCACCTAACCACCAACCACGTGCTTTAGTTGGGTCTGCGCCCAGTGCAACAGTTGCTTCAACAACATCGAGCACGTCGGCATTAATCATCGCTGACATTTCCTTATCTGGAACTGCCCACTGTTCTTGCAAACGCTTGCGGTGAATGGATGGTCGCTCTGGCAAAGCTGCACGTAGTTGCTCAATCCAAGCCGCATCAGGTGCTACTGGAACTAAATCTGGCTCTGGGAAATAACGGTAATCCTCTGCCTGTTCCTTTGAGCGGCCAGAGCGAGTTAAACCTGTGTCTTCTTGGAAGTGACGAGTCTCTTGTACGACTCGTTCGCCATTATTTAAACGTTCGGCATGGCGAATCATTTCACCGCGAATTGCGCGCTCAACAGAGCGAAGAGAGTTAACGTTCTTAGTCTCTGAGCGAGTTCCAAGAACATCAGAGCCAATTAAGCGCAATGACACGTTTGCATCGCAGCGCAGCGATCCCTGCTCCATCTTCACATCACTGACACCAAGAGAGCGCAAGATGTCGCGCAACTCTGCAACGTAAGCCTTTGCAACCTCAGGGGCATATTTACCTGTGCCAGGAACAATCTTGGTAACAATTTCAACCAATGGAATTCCTGCACGGTTGTAATCAAGAAGTGAATACTCTGCGCCGTGAATACGCCCAGTGGCACCACCCACGTGTAAAGACTTTCCTGTGTCTTCTTCCATGTGAACGCGCTCTACTTCAATGCGGAAAACCTTTGGACCCTCATCAGTTTCGATCTCAACGTCAACATATCCGTTGACGCAGATTGGCTCGTCATACTGTGAAATCTGGAAATTCTTTGGCATATCTGGATAAAAATAGTTCTTACGTGCAAAGCGGCTAAATGGCGCAATTGAGCAGTTCAGAGCCAGACCAATTTTGATTGTTGATTCAATTGCCTTCTCATTAACAGTCGGTAGCGCACCTGGCAGAGCTAAACAAACGGGGCAGGTTTGTGTATTTGGCTCTGCACCGAAAATAGTAGAACAGCCGCAAAACATCTTTGAGTTTGTATTGAGTTCAACGTGAACTTCAAGACCCAGTACTGGCTCGTACTTTGCTACAACATCATCATATGTCAGGCTCATTTGCTACCTGCTAACGCTGGAATTGTTGAAAGCAATGGTGCGCCCCACTTAGAAAGCAAAGCTGCCTCAAGTGCTGCACCAACTGAATACATTCGATCATC
>JBEATO010000066.1:0-2630 GCA_041161945.1 Actinomycetota bacterium | reverse complement strand
CATCTTCATGGGCTGTGGCAATTGATTCATGAGTGTGTGCTTCGATACCAGGAGTTAGGCGCAGCAATACCTTTTGAACAACCCCATGCTTAGCCGCAGCTGCAGCAACCCGCTCTATCTCATAGAGTGAATCAATAACGATTGTGCCAACACCAGCTGCCACAGCCTTTTCAATTTCGGCCACAGATTTATTGTTTCCATGCACTTCAATCTTGGCAGGATCAATTCCGCCTTTAAGCGCAACGGCTAATTCACCGCCGGTGCAGACATCAATTCCGATACCAATATCTTTAATCCAGCGTGCAACTTCCACACATATAAAGGCTTTAGCTGCGTAATAGACAGTTCCCGCGTTGCTTCCAAAAGCGTTATTAAGAGCGGTATTCCATGCGCTTGCGCGTTCTCTAAAGTCGGCCTCATCCATGATGAAGGCTGGTGTGCCGAACTCTTTTGCTAAGGCAGTAGCTGAAATAGAGGAGATAGTTAACTCTTTATCAGTCTTAACGTGAGAGGACCACATTGCTACATCCTCTCCGGTGCACTAACGCCCAATAAATCCAAACCATTTTGAATTACTTGTTTCGTAGAAGCACAGAGTAATAGACGGGCAGTGTGTAATGGAGATGGGTTTTCTTCTCCCATTGGTAGCACTCGACAATCGGCATAGAAGCCGTGATAAGTGCCAGCTAATTCTTCAAGGTAGCGAGCAACACGGTGAGGTTGGCGTAGTTCTGCCGCACTTTGCACCACGCGAGGAAATTCAGCTAGCGCACCTAATAATTCATTTTCACGATCATGGACCAACTGCGATGAATCAAAGGCGCTTAAGTCAACTGGGATATTTAGCTCAGCGGCATTTCTCAACACGGCAGCGATGCGAGCATGGGCATATTGAACGTAGTAGACCGGGTTCTCATTGGTGTTGCGCTTTAAAATATCGATATCCATCACCATCGGTGTGTCCACTGGGTATCGAATCAATGTGTAGCGGGCAGCATCAACGCCGACTTTTTCCACTAACTCTTCTAAGGTAATAATCGTGCCGGCGCGCTTAGACAATTTAACTTCTTCCCCGCCTTCCATAATCTTTACCAACTGACCGATAAGTACATGGATGTTGTATTCAGGATCATCCCCAGCACATGCAGCAATAGCTTTTAAGCGACCCACATATCCATGGTGATCTGCGCCCAGCATGTAGATACAAATATCAAAGCCCCGCTCCCGCTTATTGATGTAATAAGCGGTATCTGATGAAAAGTAAGTAAGTGAGCCATCAGATTTAGTTAACACGCGATCTTTATCATCGCCAAAGTCAGTTGTGCGCAGCCAAATAGCACCTTCTTCTTCAAAGACATGGCCTTGTTTGCGCAGCTTTTCTAGGCCGTGCTCGACCGCGCCTTGATCGTGGAGTGAGCGCTCTGAAAACCAGACATCAAAATGTGTACCAAATGTGTCTAATACTCTCTGTTGATCCTTCAACTGCAGAGCATAAGCAGCTTCACGAAATGCTGGATGGCGCTCCCCTTCTGACAAAGATGTAATAGAGGCATTACTTGCAACAACTTCTTTAGCTAAATCAGCAATATATGCACCTTGATAACCATCTTCTGGAATGGGATTACCCAAAGCCGCTGCTTCAACTGATGCTCCAAACAAATCCATCTGGTTACCGCGATCATTAATATAAAACTCGCGCTTCACATCTGCCCCGGCAGCACTTAGAACACGGCCTAATGAATCTCCTACTGCAGCCCAACGCGTGTGACCCAAGTGAAGTGGACCTGTTGGATTAGCACTAATGAATTCAAGATTGATACTTACTCCTGCGAGCGCCTTGCCTTTTCCGTAATCCTTCGTTGCCTTAAGAATTGTTTCCACTAATTCGGCTTGATTAGCACGGTTAAGAGTGATGTTAATAAATCCTGGACCGGCAATATCAACTTTGGAAATACCCTCTGTGCCGGCCAATAGATCACAAATAATCTGTGCAACATCACGAGGGTTTTTGCCGGCTGGCTTTGCAAGTTGCAGTGCAATAGAAGTTGCATAGTCGCCATGGTCGCGATCTTTGGGGCGCTCTAACTTGATGCTGGCCGGGATTTGTCCAGATAGTGAGCCAGCAATGAACGCTCGCTCAAGGGCGGCTTTGATCGCCGCTTCTAGCTGCTCTACCTGTGTGGACACCGCCTAAGGCTATCGTGCGCTTAGTTGAGCGTTATCAAATCGTTAGGTGATGGGGTGAGATTTCATCAAAAATAGAGTGACGAAATCGGGCATCCCTACTACCGTTTGCTTCACTATCGCTCCTATCTCATCCGGGTGGAAAAAGATTCGCCCAGGGGTGCGATCCCTTTCGAAAGGTGTTTCATATATGAAAAAGCGCCGCCTCGCGATTACTGCAGTTTTTGCTGCAGTTGCTATCGCACTTACAGGTTGCTCAAGTACTGACGAAGCCGCAGATGGTTTTGTTGGTGTAATCCTTCCTGACGCAGCATCATCAAACCGCTGGGAAACTGCTGACCGCGGATTCCTACAAGCAGCATTTGATGCAGCAGGAGTAAAGGTTGACATTCAGAACGCAAACGGCGACAAGGCACAGTTTGCAACTATTGCAGATCAGATGCTTA
>JBEATO010000118.1:0-14566 GCA_041161945.1 Actinomycetota bacterium | reverse complement strand
GCATGATCTACATGCATACGGTGTTCAAAGAACTGTCCAGTTGTTGCAAAGTAGACGCCTAAAAGTTCGGCTGAAGCACCTGGTGCTGTGAACTCCACTGTTGGCAAGATACGAACTACATCTCCCCCAACGGTGACTGTAATTGATTTAAAAACTGCATCCTTATCCACCACGGCATGGTGGCGGGCTGTGTAAACACTCTTTGAATCAAACTCTTGCAAAGTCACAAAAGTCAGTGATGATCCTGGAGCTAACGCAATTTCTAGATCCTCAGCGAGCAATGTATCGCCGATATTTTCAACGATGACCGTTGCAACTGCGTGGGTACCAAGTGAAATACGAACTCGAGAAAGTTCTGCTGAATCTAACGCACCAGCTGAGCGAGTAAGAAAAATTGGTTCCTTAATCTCTGCATTAGCCTCAATGGCTAGATGCGAAACATCAGAGACTTCGCCTCGAATGCGCTCAATGATGACGTCATCGCTAACAGCAAGAGGTGCTAATGATTCACGTTTAAAGCTAGCACCCTGAGGTAATCCAGCTTTTGCAACTAGGGAGTTGCGGTCGGCAACAACGGCAGAGCCATCGTGCAAACCACGCAAGCGCTTAAGCGGCGTGAAACGCCATGCTTCCTCACGCCCAGTTGGTGTTAAGTAATTTGTAGTTAAAACAGACATTAACCAACTGCACCTTCCATTTGAAGTTCAATGAGACGATTGAGCTCTAGTGCGTATTCCATAGGAAGTTCGCGTGCAATTGGCTCAATAAATCCACGAACAATCATTGCCATGGCTTCATCTTCAGTTAATCCACGAGACATCAAGTAGAAGAGCTGATCATCAGAGATCTTAGAAACAGTTGCTTCATGGCCCATAGAGACATCATCTTCACGGATATCAACATATGGATATGTGTCAGAGCGAGAAATTGTGTCAACAAGAAGTGCATCGCACTTCACTGTGCTCTTTGAGTGATGTGCTCCCTCTTGGACTTGAACAAGTCCACGGTAAGAAGTACGTCCACCATTTCGTGCCACTGATTTAGAGATAACAGATGATGATGTGTATGGGGCAGCGTGAACCATCTTTGCACCTGAATCCTGGTGTTGTCCTTCTCCTGCAAAAGCCAGAGAAAGAGTTTCACCCTTGGCGTGTGGTCCCATCAAGAAGATTGCTGGGTACTTCATAGTTACCTTTGAGCCGATATTGCCATCTACCCATTCCATGGTTGCACCTTCAGCACATGTTGCGCGCTTTGTCACCAAGTTATAAACGTTGTTAGACCAGTTTTGAATAGTTGTGTAGCGAACGCGTGCACCCTTTTTCACAATGATCTCAACAACAGCTGAGTGAAGTGAATCAGACTTATAGATAGGCGCAGTACATCCTTCAACATAGTGAATGTATGAATCTTCATCAGCAATGATCAGTGTGCGCTCGAACTGGCCCATGTTCTCAGTGTTGATACGGAAATAAGCTTGCAAAGGAATATCAACGTGAACGCCCTTTGGAACATAGATAAATGAACCACCAGACCACACAGATGTATTAAGAGCTGCGAACTTGTTATCTCCCACAGGGATAACTGTTCCGAAGTACTCCTTAAATAACTCTGGATGCTGCTTGAGAGCGGTATCTGTATCAAGGAAAATGACGCCTTGCTTCTCTAGATCCTCACGGATTGAGTGATAAACAACCTCTGACTCATACTGAGCTGCAACACCAGAAACCAAGCGTTGCTTTTCAGCTTCAGGGATACCTAGGCGATCGTATGTGTTCTTAATTTCATCTGGCAGGTCATCCCACGTTGCAGCCTGCTTTTCTGTTGAACGCACGAAGTATTTGATCGTGTCGAAGAAGATTCCAGAAAGGTCAGAACCCCAGTTGGGCATTGGCTTCTTTTCAAAGAGTGCAAGGCCCTTAAGACGAAGGTCTAGCATCCACTGTGGCTCAGATTTCTTAGCGGAGATGTCTCGCACGACATCTTCATTCAGGCCGCGCTTAGCGTTTGTGCCTGCATCACTTTTATCTGACCAACCGTATTCGTAGTTGCCGATACCTTCGAGTTCTGGATGTGCGATTGTCATGCACGTACCTTTCGCTTTGTTGTTGCTCTAGTTGTGGGTATAAATGTCGTGCACACTCCATCACCGTGCGCAATTGTTGCAAGACGCTGAACGTGAGTGCCTAGAAGACGTGAGAGCGCCTCAGTTTCAGCTTCACATAGTTGGGGAAATTCAGATGCAACGTGGGCTATCGGACAATGATGCTGGCAGAGTTCTTCACCCATTGGCTTCTTAGCAACACTTGCGGCATAGCCCTGTTCTGTAAGAAACTGTGCGAGAGCTTCGGTCTTATTGCTCTTCTTTTCCAGCGCAACCGTTGCTTTTCTTTCAATGTCATCGGCGCGAGACTGGGCAAAGTTTGACACTAAATGCTCGCCAGATTGTGCTGACATAAACTTCAACGCAGCTACCGCTAGGTCATCATAAGAGTGTTCAAATTGTTCGCGGCCCTTATCGCTCATAACAAATACTTTTGAAGGCCGCCCTCTGCCACGGTTAATCGCAGAGTGCGGTTCACGTGCTTGAAGTACTCCATCTGCAACAAGTAAATCGAGGTGGCGACGAATGCCAGCCGGAGTCAGACCTAAACGCTGTCCAAGAACTGCAGCCGTTGATGGTCCATTTTCTAATATGGAACGCGCCACTAAGTCCCGGGTGCGAAGATCATCACCAGGAACTGGGCTTGTTTGGCCGCTCATTTTCACAACACTATTGTGTCGTAATTCGACACCTTCGGCCACTCGGCCCGCCTGAGCGCTCAGTGGCCATAGGGTTGGGCCATGGCATCACAAAGAGCAGTTCGGGCACTAACTCCGCTGACTCTGGCCCTACTTATCTCCCAGGCGGCGATCGTTGTAACGGGTGGCGCGGTCCGATTAACAGGCTCAGGCCTTGGCTGCCCAACCTGGCCTGAATGCACTCCAGGTTCATATTTTCCAGTTGAGAACCAAGTCGAAGGCACGTTTCACTCTTGGATTGAATTTGGAAACCGGTTACTTACTTTTGTTCTAGTTATCTTTGCCTTAGCAACTTTGATAGCAGTACTACGTTCAGGAAGAAAAGATCTTCGTCTACTTGCCGCAGGACAGTTCCTAGGAATATTTGGCCAAGGAATTCTTGGCGGAATCACTGTTCTTACAGATCTGAATCCAATCACAGTTGCTGCCCATTTCTTGCTATCAATAGTTTTGATTGCCGCAGCCACTTCTCTTCACTCACGACGTAAAGGTCCCGCTGTAAGAACACAGGTCAGTGGGCCCTTGCACACCTTTTCAAAAGCTCACACTGCTTGGGCCGCCCTTGTCATTGTCTTGGGAACAGTTGTCACAGCAGCAGGTCCCCATGCTGGAGATAGCGATGTTCCTCGCTTGGATGTAGCAATTGGCGATGTGGCACGCATGCACTCGCTCTCAGTAATAATCTTGATGCTTTTCACAGTTGCTTACTACAAACGCAAAGATATTTCTGCCCTAACAAAAAGACGTATCCAAGTGTTTTTTGGTATTTCCCTTGCGCAAGGAGTGCTCGGTTATATTCAGTACTTCCTCGGTGTGCCAGAGCTATTGGTAGGACTTCATATTTTAGGTACTACTTTAGTTTGGATTGCAGCGTGGCGAATCTGGCTATCCGTTCAATTTAAGGCAAAGGAGATGGCTCTGTGAGTGCAATGTCTGGTTGGTCTGAGATGGATGATCGCGTAGTTGCCTATTCTCGCGCCCTCGCCGCTGATGCAGTGCAGAAAGTCGGCAACGGCCACCCAGGTACTGCTATGTCATTGGCCCCAGTTGCTTACACACTCTTTCAGCGTCATTTAGTTCATGATCCTTCGGATCCACAATGGGTTGGTCGTGATCGTTTTATTCTCTCATGTGGTCACTCATCACTAACTCTCTACACTCAACTTTTCTTAAGTGGTTACGGTCTTGAGTTAAAGGATCTTCAAGAGTTTCGCACATGGGGTTCACTTACTCCAGGCCACCCTGAGTTCGGTCACACTGCCGGCGTAGAAATGACAACAGGTCCCCTGGGTCAAGGTGTTGCTACTGCTGTTGGTATGGCAATGGCTGCTCGCTATGAGCGCGGATTACTTGATCCTGGCGCACCTGCAGGAACTTCAGTATTTGATCACAGCATCTGGGTTATTTGTTCTGATGGTGATTTGCAAGAAGGGGTAAGTGCAGAAGCATCTTCTTTAGCTGGAACACAAGAGCTTGGTGCATTGAATCTTATTTATGATGACAATCGAATTTCGATTGAAGGCGATACACATAATGCATTCACTGAAGATGTATCTGCCCGCTATCGCGCATACGGCTGGCATGTAATTGATGTAGCCGCTGCTGCTAATGGAAGTGTAGATATCGCAGCTCTTGATGCCGCCATGGTTACTGCCAAGAAAGAAACAACTAAGCCATCTCTTATTCGCATGAAGTCAGTTATTGCTTGGCCAGCCCCTAAAGCGCAGGGCACCGCCGGGTCTCATGGTTCAGCACTGGGTGATGAGGAAATTGCTGCAACTAAAGTAGCTCTTGGATTAAACCCAGAAGAGAAGTTTGCAATGCCTGCAGATGTATTGGCATATGCTCGATTAGTAAAAGAGCGTGGAGCAAAAGTGCGCAAGGAATGGGATACAAAGTTTGCAACATGGCAAACAACTAATCCAGAACAAGCAAAATTGTTGGCACGCCTGCGCACGAAAGCCTTGCCCGCTGGCTGGGATGCAGACATCCCTACATTTGCTCCTGGTAAAGAAGTTGCTACTCGCGCAGCATCTGGACAAGTCATTAATGCAATTGCAAAACATCTGCCTGAGTTCTGGGGTGGATCTTCGGATTTAGCAGGATCGAATAACACCAGCATTGAAGGTGGAGGTTCATTCTTACCTTCATCTAGTGCAATCAAAGGCGCGCACCCATATGGTCGAATTATTCACTTTGGAATTCGCGAACATGCAATGGGCTCAATTCTCAATGGAATTGCACTCCACGGTTTAACTCGCTCATTTGGTGGAACATTTGCAGTCTTTAGCGATTACATGCGCCCTGCTGTTCGTCTTGCAGCGCTTATGAATATCCCCTCAACATTTGTTTGGACACATGATTCAATCGGCGTGGGCGAAGATGGACCAACGCACCAACCCATCGAACATTTCGCAGCTTTGCGTGCAATTCCAGGTTTGGATGTCATCCGTCCCGGTGATGCCAATGAAGTTGCTGAGAGCTGGAAGAAGATTCTGACTCGTGGGCGTGCTGCAGGAATCCTCCTATCGCGCCAAAACCTTCCTGTTTTAGATCGCTCAGAGTGCGCACCTGCTACTGGAACTGCCAAAGGTGCATACATTCTCAAAGATGCTGCTAATCCAAAAGCAATTTTGATTGCAACTGGCTCTGAAGTATCCCTGGCTATTGATGTGCAGAGCGCACTGGCCACTGAGGGAATTGCAGTCCGCGTTGTTAGTGCACCATGCCTTGAATGGTTTAGCGAACAAGATCAAAGCTATAAGGATGAAGTTCTGCCTCCCTCAATTAAGTTAAAAGTCAGCATTGAAGTTGGAATCGCTCAAGGATGGCATCAACTTATTGGCGACGGTGGAATCACTATTTCACTAGAGCACTATGGTGCATCAGCTGATGCTAAGCGCTTGTTCAAAGAGTTTGGGTTCTCCGTCGAAGCGATAGTTACCAAGATTAAGGCAGCTCTATAAATGTCAGTAGTTGATGTAGCAAAGGGTGGAACATCCATCTGGCTCGATGATTTATCTAGAGCCAAGATTTCAGGCAGTGATGCGCACTCACTCCCATCTCGAATCGCTAAATCTGGCGTTGTAGGTGTTACAACTAACCCTGCAATCTTTGGCGCAGCCATTGCAGGCGCAGATGAATATGCAGCAGATATAGCAGCGATGAAATCCGCATCCGTTGATGATGTAGTCAAAAAGCTGACAACCGATGATGTTCGCGCTGCCTGTGATCTTTTCAAAGATATCTACTCGTCTACCAAAGGTATCGATGGCCGAGTGAGCATTGAAGTTGACCCTCGCCTTGCCCATGACACAGAGGCCACGATTGCTCAAGGTAAAGAGCTATGGTCAATTATTGATCGACCAAACTTAATGATAAAAGTCCCGGCAACTCTTGAAGGTCTACCAGCCATTACCGCTCTTATCGCCGCAGGCATTAGCGTCAATGTCACTTTAATCTTTTCAGTTAAGCGCTACGGCGCAGTAATTGATTCATACATCTCTGGAATAGAAGCAGCTACTAATCCAACACACGTACACTCCGTTGCCTCCTTCTTTATTAGCCGCATCGATTCATCTATTGATGCTTTGCTTAAAAAGGATGGTTCAGAGGCTGCCACTTCCCTACTAGGAAAAGCTGCCATTGCTAACGCTCATCTTGCCTATCAACTCTTTGAAGAGAAGTTTTCTTCACCTAGATGGCAAGCACAGCTTGCTCGCGGTGCTCACAAGCAACGTCCACTCTGGGCCTCTACTGGCGTTAAAGACCCCGCATATGATGACACCCGTTATGTTGTTGAATTAATTGCACCTGATACCGTCAACACAATGCCTCAATCAACTTTAGATGCAGTAATTGATCATGGAAAAGTACGAGGTAACACCATTACTTCAAACTATGCCGCTGCTGTGGAAGTCCTAAAAGGCCTCTCAGCTCTCAATATCTCTCTCGATTCTGTGACAACAGATTTGGAAGTAGATGGTGTGAAGAAATTTGCGCAAGCATGGGATGAACTACTAGCAAACGTGAAAGCAGCTCAAGCGGGATGATCAAGCTTTTAGGAAATGCAATCTCCAAAGTTGATCGCAGTGATGCGCGCTATAAGGCCCTTCTAGAAGTTCATTCACGTCTAGCTAAGAAGGACTCAACAATCTGGGGCCCAGCTGCCCAAGTTGAAGCCGCTGTTCGCTTAAATTGGATAGATCTTCCAGAGAGTTCAAGAGAACTTCTACCTGCACTCGATGCTCTTTATGCAAAGCACCGCGACAAGACCAATGTAATTCTATGTGGCATGGGCGGCTCTTCCCTTGGCCCTGAAGTTATCGCCCAAAGCTTTAAGAAGAAACTCTTCATTCTTGACTCCACTGATCCTGATTATGTAGCGCACGCGCTCAATGTTAATTTGGCGAAGACTGTTGTAGTAGTTAGTTCCAAATCAGGTTCAACAATTGAAACAGCATCACAGCGCGCACTCTTTGAATCTGCCTTTACTCAAGCATCCCTTACTCCACAAAATCACATGGTTATTGTTACCGATCCTGGTTCGCCACTAGATAAGCAAAGTCGCGAGGCCGGTTACAGCGTTATAAATGCTGATCCCAATGTTGGTGGACGCTTTAGTGTGCTCAGTGCCTTTGGCTTGGTGCCATCTGCGTTAGTAGGTGTGGATGTCTCAGTTTTGTTAGATAACGCCAGTGATGCAAAATCTGCATTCCTTAAAGACCCATCACTTGTAGTTGATATCGCATACCTTCTTGCCTATCACGCAGATCAGTATCTTTCCTATACCGATGATGGATCTTCAATGCCGGGGTTAAGTGATTGGGCTGAGCAGTTGGTGGCCGAATCAACTGGTAAGAATCAAGTGGGTCGACTGCCTGTGGTGATAGAAAGGGCTGCGACTAGCCCAAACGTATTCTCAATTGCATATGCTGGAAGCGCTGATTTGGTTGTTGAGGCTGACCTAGCGTCTCAATTCATTATTTGGGAATGGGTAACAGCACTCGTTGGAGCCGCACTAGAGATTGACCCATTTAATCAACCAAATGTTACTGAAGCTAAAGAGCAGACCTCAGCTCTACTCAAGGAATGGTCTGGTTTACTTCCAACTTTTACTGCCCCACATACAGATGGCGCAGTTGAGATATTTGGTGATGGCGACGATGTTGCTAAAGCCTTACGCGCTTTCATTCAAGGAGTTCATTCTGATGGATACGTAGCCATCATGGCCTACCTAGATCGCAAAGATGAAGCAAAGATTTCAGAGATCAGAGCGCTACTCTCTGCCAAAATCGGCAAGCCAGTTACCTTTGGTTGGGGTCCACGTTTTCTTCACTCCACTGGGCAGTTTCATAAAGGTGGCCAACAAAACGGCTCCTTCTTACAAATAACTGGAACTCCGGCAACAGATATTGCTATCCCTGGACAGATCTTTGGTTTTAAGACTTTAGTTGCTGCTCAAGCGTTGGGAGATGGAAAAGCCCTTGCATCAAGAAAATACCCGCTCCTGCGATTTAATTTAACAAATCGTAGTGCGGGTATAGACCAACTACTTGAAGCAGTTAAAAAGATTTAGTCTTCGTCATCTCCACGAAGTTTACGTAGCGCCTCTTCTAAAATTTTCTCACCTTCAGCATCAGTGCGACGCTCTTTAACGTAAGCAAGGTGAGTCTTGTAAGGCTCATTCTTAACCGGGCTAGGTGGATTGTTGCGATCACGGCCTGCTGGGTAACCACACTTTGGGCAATCCCACTCAGCTGGAATAACTACAGTCTCTTCAACAGCAAATGATGGACGGACTTCATGTCCATTTGCACAAAAGTATGAAACATATGCGCGAGCAATCGAATCACCGCGTTCTGCCTCGCCCATTGGGCCAGCGCCGACTCGGCTTCCACGAATTGCACTTGCCATGTATTACTCCTTTTTAAAATAAGTATTAAAAGATTTACTTAAGAACAAGACTTAAGGCAACAACGAGTGCGAACCACAGTCCACCAGCAACGATTGTGAGGCGATCAAGGTTGCGCTCTACTACTGATGACCCACCGTAGTTAGTTGAGATTCCGCCACCAAATAGGTCGGAGAGTCCGCTGCCCTTGCCCTTATGCAAAAGGACGAGCAGGATCATGATGACGCTTGTAATGACGAGCAAGATTGATAGTGCTAATTTCACGTTGTCGAACTCCTTGTTTCGTAGAGGGTAAGGATACCTGTAAAAGCCGGCTCAGCCTTACTCGGATTGCGCGTGGAACTTCACAATCTTGGCTAATTCCTCAGGGTCTAGGCTCGCTCCCCCGATGAGGGCACCATCCACATCGTTCTTTTTCATGATCTCTGCGATGTTGGAAGATTTCACTGAACCGCCATAAAGGATTCGCATGTTTGAAGCGATTTCGGCGGAACCGATATTTTCAACCTCTTCACGAATTGCAGCACATACTTCTTGTGCATCCTCAGGTGTTGCCACTTTGCCTGTACCAATTGCCCATACTGGCTCATATGCAATAACAATCTTTTTTAGCTCTGGCTTTGTAAATCCTTCAAGACCTGCGCGCACTTGGCGAATCACATGGCTCACATGTGCACCTGATTCACGAATCGCTAACTCTTCACCAACACAAAAGATTGGGATAATTTCATTAGCAAGGGCCGCCTTAATCTTTCGGTTAATGAGTGCATCTGATTCAGCGTGGATAGCACGGCGCTCAGAGTGACCGATAAGAACAAATGTGCAACCAAGTTTGTGCAACATTGACCCTGCAATATCTCCGGTAAATGCACCGCTTGCCTCTGGTGAGAGATCTTGTGCACCGTATGTCAGGCGCAGACGATCTCCATCAATCAAGGTTTGAATAGAGCGGATATCTGTGAAAGGAGGAATGATCGCAACATCAACTGCGTCATAATCCTTGTCATCGAGTGAATAAACCAACTTCTGGGCAACTGCAATCGCCTCGAGGTGATTGAGGTTCATCTTCCAGTTTCCAGCCATCAATGGTTTACGCATGAGTGCTCCTTATAAGCCAAGTGCTTGAAGACCAGGAAGTTCCTTGCCCTCTAAATATTCTAACGATGCTCCGCCGCCAGTTGAAATATAACCGAACTCTGAGTCTGCAAAACCCAAAGCACGCACCGCAGCGGCCGAGTCTCCCCCACCAACAACTGAAATACCTGAAACCTTGGTTAACGCCGTGGCTACAGTTTTTGTACCAGCTGCAAAATTGGGAAATTCGAACACACCCATTGGGCCATTCCAAAATACTGTCTTACATTTCTCTATTTCAATTGCAAAGGCTGCAGCTGAATCAGGACCAATATCTAGACCCATTTGATCTGCAGGAATCGCATCAGCAGAAACTAGCGTTGGGGTGGCATCTGCTGAAAAAGTAGGAGCAACAACAATGTCAGTTGGCAGAACCAGCTTCACGCCATTGTCTTTTGCGGTTTGGATTAATCCCTTAACAACTTCGAGCATTTCAATCTCAACTAGAGATGTGCCTATCTCTTTGCCTTGGGCTTTAAGGAAAGTGAAAACCATTCCCCCACCTATTGCCAACACATCGACTTTGCCCAATAAATTCTCAATCACACCAAGCTTGTCTGAAACCTTTGCTCCACCTAGAACCACACCATAAGGACGCTCTGGATTGTGTGTAAGTTTCTTTAATACTTCAACTTCAGCTGCAACTAATGTTCCGGCGACATGAGGAAGAAGCTTTGGGAGATCAAAGACCGAGGCATGCTTGCGGTGAACTGCGCCAAAACCATCACCTACGTATGCATCAGCTAACTTAGCTAGCTGGCCTGCCAACTCTGCTCGCTCTGATTCTTCTTTACTTGTTTCAGCGGCACTAAAGCGAATGTTTTCCAGAAGAAGAATTTGACCAGGCTTAAGTCCTTGAGCTGCTGCTGTGACAACATCTCCCACTACTTGCTTAGGAAAAATAATCTCTTGCCCCAATAATTCACCCAAACGCTTAGCAACTGGAGCTAGCGATAGCTCTGGTTTTGCTTCACCCTTTGGTCGACCCAGGTGTGCGGCTATAACAATCGATGCACCCTTTGCAAGCAGAGCTTGAATAGTAGGAAGCGAGGCTTTAATACGCCCATCATCTTTAATGACACCATCCTTTAATGGGACATTTAGATCACAGCGTAGGAAAACCCGCTTTCCCGCTACATCAAAGTGTGCAAGATCTGACATTAAAGAGTTTTGCCAACGTATGAAATCAAGTCCACAAGACGGTTTGAATAGCCCCACTCATTGTCATACCAACCAACAATCTTGACCTGGTTACCAATTACCTTAGTTAAACCTGAATCGAAGATACAAGATGATGGATCAGTCACGATATCTGAAGAAACGATTGGATCTTCTGTATATGAAAGGTATCCCTTGAGTCCACCCTGTGAAGCAGCCTTCATCGCAGCGTTAATCTCTGCAGCTGTAGCCTCCTTTGCGAGTTCCACAGTTAAATCTGTTGCGGAACCTGTTGGAACTGGCACGCGCATTGCATAACCATCTAGCTTGCCCTTGAGCTCTGGAAGAACCAAAGAGATTGCCTTTGCAGCACCTGTTGATGTTGGAATCATGTTAGTTGCAGCTGCGCGAGAGCGACGTAGATCCTTATGTGGGAAATCTAGGATTACCTGGTCATTTGTATAGGCATGGATAGTTGTCATCAAGCCCTTAACAATGCCCCAGTTATCGTTGAGAACCTTGGCCATGGGAGCAAGGCAGTTGGTTGTGCAAGAAGCGTTAGAGATGATGTTGTGCTTTGAACCATCATATTTTTCATGATTAACACCCATAACGATGGTGATGTCTTCATCAGTTGCAGGTGCAGAGATGATGACCTTCTTAGCGCCAGCGCTGATGTGCTTTTGAGCATCGGCAGCCTTGGTGAAAATACCTGTTGATTCAACAACTACATCAGCCTTAACTGAGGCCCAAGGTAAGTTAGCTGGATCGCGCTCTGAGAAAACTTTGATTGTCTTTCCACCAACAGTGATTGAATCATCGGTGAATGTAACTTCAAGACCCAAGCGACCCAAGATTGAGTCGTACTTGAGCAAATGTGCCAAAGTCTCATTAGGTGTGAGGTCGTTGATTCCGACGATATTGATGTTTGGGTTTGTTAAAGATGCGCGAAAGAAGTTGCGTCCGATGCGTCCAAAACCATTAATTCCGACATTTATCACAGTCTGTTTCCTTGCTACTCATGGGGCTTTAAATGAAAAAGCCCAAACGTTGAAATATGCATTTAATCTGCCACAACGTTGGGGTCTTGGTGCTAATTGTATCAGTGACTATTGCGTGAACTCTTCAGTAATAAAGGCCTTAATTCAACAAATCAGGGGAAAGCCCGCTCTCAGTATCAGGAATTCCGAGTTCTCCCGCTCGCTTATCAGCCATCGCCAATAGGCGGCGAATGCGACCAGCAATGGCATCTTTAGTCATTGGAGGTGTGGCAAGTGAGCCCAGCTCTTCTAACGATGCTTGACCGTGATTAATGCGAAGCTCACCCGCTTCTTTCAAATGATCTGGAATGGTTGGGCCAAGAATCTCCATTGCTCTCTGTACGCGCGCTGCTGCAGCAACTGCTGCTCGGGCAGAGCGACGTAGATTTGCATCATCAAAATTAGCTAAGCGATTTGCCGTTGCGCGGACTTCACGGCGCATACGACGCTCTTCCCAAGCAAGCACAGATTCATGTGCACCAAGGCGTGTGAGTAGAACTCCGATTGCATCACCATCGCGAATGACAACACGATCAACACCGCGCACTTCTCTAGCCTTTGCAACAATCCCCATACGACGCGCAGCTCCTACTAATGCCAACGCTGCTTCTGGTCCAGGACATGTAATCTCAAGTGAAGAAGAGCGACCAGGTTCAGTTAATGAACCATGTGCAATAAAAGCACCACGCCAAGCTGCCTCTGAATCACAAATTGCAGCAGAGACTACTTGTGGAGGTAATCCTCTTACGGGGCGACCATTTGCATCTACCAAACCTGTTTGTCTTGCAAGGGCATCTCCTGCTTCGATAACACGAACAACATAACGTGAACCTTTACGGAGCCCACTCGATGAGAGCACGGCCAAATCAGAGCCATGGCCATAAATATCTGCAATATCTTTACGAAGTCTGCGCGCACTTTGGGAAGTATCTAATTCGACTTCAATCAAAATCTTGCCCGCGGCAATATGTAAACCCCCAGCAAAACGAAGAAGTGAGGAAACCTCGGCTTTGCGACAGCATGGTTTAGTCACTGAAATACGACTGAGTTCGTCCTTAACTGATGCTGTCATTGCCATGGGGTTATCCAACCAGTTTTGGACCCATGATGTGGCCCAAATGGAGAGTTAATTTTGTGACATCGTGATGAACACTGCCTGGTGCCTTGCGAATATCGGCTGCAATCACTCTTCCGCCCATTTTTGCTGCAGCTTCATCAAGGGCAGCAGAATTTCGGACCACAGATGAATCAACGAGACAGTAATCAATCTTTAATTGCGGAGCATATGAATGGAAAAACTCAAGGTGTTCCTCTGGTGTGGATCCAGCAAACTCTTCGCCACTCGTTGCACTCGTAGCATCGAGGTTAAGAATTAAAATCTTTTTAGCTTTTGTGCGAAGAAGTGCATCCTGTTGCATTGGAACCATGAGATGTGGCATGACCGATGAAAACCAAGAGCCTGGCCCCATAGTGATCCAGTCAGCTACTCGGATTGCAGTGAGTGCTTCTAAGCGAGCCTGCGGATTTTCAGGAATCACGCGAAGGGATTCGATGCGTCCCTTTGCTGTAGCAACTTCCTTTTGTCCTCTAACAACTATTCGACCAGTTGAAGTATTAAAAGTTCCTTCAATATCTAAGGCAGTTTCAGCCATAGGTAGCACTCGGCCAATAACTTTTAACAACTGACCGACGCGATCTAAACCAATGACAGGGTCTTCGTTTTCATTCCAGAGTGATGCAAGTAAGAGATTGCCCATAGCATGGCCATTAAGCGGTCCATCACTTTCAAAGCGGTGTTGCATGATGTTGGCCCATGTGCGACCCCATTCATCATCTGCACACAAAGCAGCTAACGCCATACGCAGATCACCAGGGGGCAAGATGGGAAACTCTTCGCGCAAACGACCACTAGAACCACCGTTATCAGCAACGGTGACAACTGCAGTTATGTCATTGGTGAGTTGGCGAAGCGCCGATAAAGTTGCGGCAAGGCCATGGCCTCCCCCAAGTGCAACTACTTTTTGCACTATCTATTCTCGCCCAACATCTCGATGCGTTGCATACGCAGAGCGATCATTAGAACTTAGTTGAAGGGCAATCTCTTCGGCTACGGCAACGCTGCGATGCTTTCCACCTGTGCAACCCACTGAAATCGTTACGTACTTTTTACCCTCGTTCATGTATCCAGGAATCATCGAATTGATGAGTGCGACATAGTCCTTCACAAACTCACTCACACCTTCACTACCCAATACCTTCTCACTCACTTGCGTCGTTAAGCCGGTAAGAGGTCGCAGTTCAGGAATCCAATGTGGATTTGGAATAAAGCGGCAATCCAAAACTAAATCTGAATCAACTGGAATTCCATACTTGTAGCCAAATGAGAGGACGTTAATGCGGATTCCCTGAATCTTTCCCCCACCAAAAATCTCACCAATTCTCTTTTCCAACTGGTGCACATTCAAATTCGTTGTATCAATAGCAATATCGCACTCAGCTCGTACTTCTTCAAGCTTTG